>NZ_JANQCY010000001.1:0-158700 GCF_024723595.1 Campylobacter sp. LMG 7929
GATTGCTATTTTGATTTATTTGGCAGTGAGATTTGAATGGCGTTTTGCTATGGCTTCTATTGTGTGTGAAATTCATGATATAGTCATTACTTTAGGTGCTATTGCGTTATTTGAAATAGATGTAAATTTAGATATTTTGGCGGCTGTTTTAACTGTGCTTGGATATTCTTTAAATGATACGATTATTATTTTTGATAGGATTAGAGAAGGTGTTAAAACAAGTAAAAATTCAAAACTTGATTTAATTATCAATGAATCAGTTTCAGCTACTTTATCAAGAACTACTTTAACAACGGGTTTAACTTTAATTACTGTTGTAGTGCTTTATTTCTTTGGCGGATCTATGATAGAAGGTTTTGCTCTAACTATGATAGTGGGTATTGTAGCAGGTACTGCAAGTTCTATATTTGTAGCAAGTCCAGCACTTTTATGGTTTAAATTTAGTGTTACGCAGTATCGTCAAAAAGAATTAGAAAAAGTAAAGAAAAAACAAGAAAAAGAGAAATTAAGAGCGATGTATGAAAAAGGAACGGTGTAAAAATGAATTGGGGTAAGGTTATTTATATCTTTTTTGCTCTAATGAGCTTAACTACAACCGCAGGATTTTTATATGATCAAAATGAAGTTGCTTTATTTATTGCAGCTTGTGTGAATTTAATTTCTACTTTATTGAAAATTGGGGTTAGAAATTTCTTAGCAGCTGAATTATTTGCTAGTTCTTTGGTAGCTGATTTGCATTTAATTCCAGCTTTTGCTTTAATACAAATTAATCCAGAAGCTAATGTTATGGTTTATACTTTAGCAATTGGTGCTTTGATAGCTAATATCTTTTCAATGATTTTAGTTATAGTTGATTCAGTAAAAAATCAAGAAGAAAATTAGGAGTTAAAATGGCATATGAAGCAGGTAAAATAGAAAAAAAATGGCAAAAAATTTGGCAAGAAAAAGAATATTTTGAACCAAAAGATGATTTTTCTTTACCAAAAAAATACATTTTATCTATGTTTCCATACCCAAGTGGTAGAATTCATATGGGACATGTGAGAAACTATAGCATAGGTGATGCTATGGCTAGGTATTATAGAAAAAAAGGTTTTAATGTCTTACATCCTATAGGTTTTGATAGTTTTGGTATGCCTGCTGAAAATGCTGCAATTAAACATGGTATCCATCCTAAAAAATGGACTTATGAAAATATTGATTATATGCAAAATGAACTTGCATCTTTGGGCTTTTCTTTTTCTAAAAAAAGAATGTTTGCTACTTCTGATCCTTTATATACTAAATTTGAGCAAGAATTTTTTATCAAAATGTATGAAAAAGGACTTGTTTATACTAAAGAAGCTGAAGTTAATTGGTGTGAGAATGATAAAACAGTCTTAGCAAATGAGCAAGTTGAAGATGGCAAATGTTGGCGTTGTGGACATGAAGTCATTAGAAAAAAAATGCCAGGATATTATGTAAAAATCACTGCTTATGCAGATGAATTATTGCATGATCTTAAAAAATTAGAAGGAAAATGGCCAAGTCAAGTTCTAACTATGCAAGAAAATTGGATAGGTAAAAGCACAGGGCTTAGTTTTGATTTTGATATAGAAGAAAATGATAAAATCAGCGCAAAAAAGATCAATGTTTTTACCACAAGAGCTGAGACTATTTATGGAGTATCTTACATCGCTTTAGCGCCTGATCATGAAATGGTAAATGAATTAATTGATAAAAAATTACTAAATCAAGATGTTATAGCTAAAATTCAAAATATACAAAATCAAACACCGCGCCAAAGACAGGCCGCACCAAAAGAAGGATATTTTTTAAATCTTTATGTAATCCATCCACTAAGTAAAGAAAAAATTCCTTTATGGGTAGCTAATTTTGTTTTAAGTGATTATGGTAGTGGGGCTGTTATGAGCGTGCCTGCTCACGATGAAAGAGATTATGAGTTTGCAAAAACTTATAATTTGGCTATAAAAAAAGTAATTTATAAAGATGAAAATGACGCACAATGCTACACTTTAAAAGAAGGCGTTTTAACTAATAGTGGCGAATTTGATCAATTAGAATGCAATGATGCTAGAGAAAAAATTAGTTTAAAAATTGAATCTTTGGGTATTGGTAAAAAGGTTACTAATTTTAAAATTCGTGATTGGGGCGTTTCTAGACAAAGATATTGGGGGGCTCCTATACCAATGATTAAGTGTGATTCTTGTGGCATAGTTCCTCAAAAAATAGAAAATTTACCTATTACCTTGCCTGAGGATGTGGTGATAAATGGAGAAGGAAATCCACTTGATAAGCATGAAACATGGAAAGAGTGCGTTTGTCCAAAATGTGGTAAAAAAGCGCAAAAAGAAAGCGATACTTTAGATACTTTCTTTGAAAGTTCTTGGTATTTTGCGCGTTTTGCAAGTGATGATAAAACATGGCAAGAAAAAGCAGTAGATGAAAAAAGTGTTAATTATTGGATGAATGTTGATGAATATATTGGTGGGATTGAACATGCGATATTGCATTTACTCTATGCTAGATTTTTCCAAAAAGCACTTAGAGATTTGGGTTATTTAAAAGATGATGAGCCTTTTAATAGACTTTTAACCCAAGGAATGGTCACTAAAGATGGTGCTAAGATGAGTAAGTCTAAGGGGAATGTGGTTGATCCTGATTATATTATAGAAAAATATGGAGCAGATAGTGCAAGATTGTTTATATTGTTTGCTGCACCACCTGCTAAAGAACTTGAATGGAACGATAGTGCATTAGAAGGTGCGTTTAAATTTATCAATAGGCTTTATGAAAAGGCTATGAGTTTAGAATGTGGAAAATTACAAGAAATTGATCATCAAAGTTTAAATAAAGAAGAAAAATATGCTAGATTAAAAGTATATGAAGCTTTGAAAAAATCTTTCGAAGTTTATGAAGAAAGCTTTGCCTTTAATACCTTAATAGCTGCATGTATGGAGGCTTTAAATGCCTTAAATGCTATAAATCATAAAGAAGTTTCAAAAGAAGCTTTTTATATTATTTTAAATATCTTAGAGCCTATCATCCCTCATGTTTGTTTTGAACTTAGTGAGTATTTATTTAAATGTGATAATTTTAAAGTATTAAAAATAAAAGATGAAGTTTTTGTAAAAGATAGTTTTAATATAGCTATTAGTGTTAATGGTAAAAAAAGAGCACAGATTGAAATAAATTCAGAAGCTAAAGAAGATGAGATTTTAGCTTTAGCTAAAGAAAATGTTGCAAAATGGCTAGAAGGAAAAACTATAGTAAAAGAAATTTATATTGATAAGAAATTGGTAAATTTGGTGATTAAATGAAAAAATATCTAGTGTTGTTTTTTGCTTTTTTCATCATAGCTTGTGGATATATTCCCTCTTCGCAGATGGCAAGTAGAGTTTTGGGCGAAAATGTATTTTTAAAAATCAATATTAGCAAACAAGATCCTGAAAACAGTGTTTACATAACAGATATTCTAAGAGAAGCTATGCTTAATAAGCTTGGTAGAAAAATCACAGATGAATATAATGCAGATAGTTCTATTATAGTTACGATGAAAAAATTAGAATTTCATCCTATAGTTTATGATAAAAATGGTTATGTAATTTATTATAAAGCGGAGCTTTATTTGGAGTTTGTGTTGCGTTATAAAAATGGCAAGGAAGAAATTGTAAATACTAAAGGGAGTTATAATTTTGATATTAATCCAAACTCTATCATCAGTGATCAAGCAAGATTTGAAGCAATTAAAAATGCATCAAGTGAAGCTTTTGATGAATTTGTTTCTATTATAGCTATTAGGGGTTATAAATAAAATGGCAAGTCATATCAATGAAATTGCAAAAGAAACATTGATAAAACTAAAAGAGCGTAAGTTATATCCAACTCCTGAAAATTATAGCGAGGTGTTTGAAGAGTGTGCTAAAAAAGCAGGAGTGATGAGTTCAAATAAAGCCAGAATAGAAAAATACACCAATCTTTTAGATGATTCTTACAAGCAAGAATTAAAAGGAAAAAGTATTCGAACTATTGATGAGTTTTTGATGTTTTTAGTCTCTAGGCTTAATAGACAGGTAAGTAGAAAATATGAAGATGTTTATGCTTTGCTTGGCTTAATCATTCAACAACTTAGTATTAGTAAAGATAAAAAAATCAAAGAGCTTGCTCAAATTACTCAACACAGATTATCTCAAGCTATGGACTTAGAAACCATATATCTTTTAAGAGCTAAATGGAAAGAACTTGAAAAATCTTATGAAGATGGAGAACTCTTAAAAAAATTAGAAGAATTTAATATCCGAGCTTTTTTGGATTTTCATGCTTTAATAGAAAAACTTATCACTATGCTAAAAGAACGTTCTTATGAAAAACAAGCTGAACTTTTACTAGCTTCTTTAGAACCTTTATTTGGTGAGAGTAAAGAAGTAGAGCAATTTAAGCAAAAATTAAAAGAAAACCCTAGATTGATTGCTAGAAAAGAATTTGCACATGAATATTGTTTGATGCTACAAAAAAAAGAAGCAATAGATAAATACTATATACAAAAAAATCTTTCTTTTTTCAATCAGCATTTAGAAAGCCTAAATGAAATGGTTTCAAAGCTTTATGATAATAGCCAAGAAGATGTGAAATTTATTAATGCCTTAACTAAAGATGAAAATGGTAATGTACAGATTAATTTTGATACATTAAAAGATAAGCTTTTGTATGCAAACGAGCAAATAGCTCAAATTAAAACTCAAATTCAAGCTACAAGCGATGATGAGCAAAGAGAACAATGGAGTCTTGCTCAAGAGCTTAAAAAACTTGATGAAAATTATAAGCTTTATGCGGTTAATTATGCTTTATCTTTCTTTAAAATCAATAATATAGAGCATGTTATTAATGCTTATGGTATTGATAGTTTTAAAACTATTAGCGGGAAGTTTAAAAAAATCCTCAAAGACTTATGTAAAAATTTAGCTGAAATTTGGATTTTAGATGAAAGTTCTTATTTAATTGTTTTTCCGGGTAAAAGCTTAGAAGTTGCTCAAATCTTTACGGAAAAAGCTTTGAAGCTTATAGATGATTATAAATTTATTTATAAAGAAGAAGTAGTTAGACTTGTTTTATCATCTTCTTGTATAGAAAAAAAAGAATTTCCAGATGGCGATATTTTAAAAGAATTAATGCAAAAAGCTTAGTATGAAATTCCAGCAAACACTTTCACAAAAAACTATGCATGTACAAAAAATCAGTAGATTTTTTATGTTTAGTATGTATGAAAAATATAAAAAATTTATCCCAAAAACTAAAAATATTCAAATTATTGGCACTAATGGCAAAGGAAGTACAGGTAGATTTTTAGCGCTTTTACTCTTAGAGCAAGGATGTAAAGTAGGGCATTATACAAGTCCACATATTTTTGAATTTAATGAAAGATTTTGGTTAAATGGAAAAATTACAGGCAATGAGCTTTTAGAAAAAGCACACGAAGAATTGGAAAGTGTTTTTTTAGATGATGTGAAAAAACTTAGCTATTTTGAGTATGCTACATTTTTAGCATTTTTTGTTTTTAAAGATTGTGATTATGTGATTTTAGAAGCTGGAGTAGGTGGAGAGTACGATGCAACAAGTGTTTTTGAGATAGATTTTAGTATTTTTACTAAAATAGGTTTTGATCATCAAGATTTATTGGGTAAAAACTTAGATGAAATAGCAAGAACAAAATTAAAAGCCATGAGTGCTAAAGCTTTAATTGATCATAAGCAAGAAACAAAAGTATTAAATTTGGCTCAAAAAATAGCAAAATTAAAACAAGCTAGTTTAGATATTAGTGCGTTAGATGAAAACAAGGCTATTTATCCTTATGTGCAAAAATATATTCAAAAATATAATTTAGCAACTTTTTTAAAAGATAATCTTTTTTTAGCCTTAGAAGCTTTTTCTAAAATTTGTGCCAAAGATGAAAAAGAATTGATTTGCAGCATTAGTAATTTGCCAAAACTTGATTTAAAAGGAAGGTGTGAGCAAATAAGTCAAAATATTTTTGTTGATGTAGGCCATAATGAAATGGCAGCTTTAACTTTAGCTGAAATTTTCAAGGAAAAAAAAGTTCATTTAGTTTATAATTGCTTTTTAGATAAAGATTCTTATAAAATTTTAAGAGCTTTAAAGCCTATAATAAAAATAGTTGAAATTTATGAATATGAAAGCAAAGACAGACCTTTAGCAGGCTCTGTTTTGCTAGAAAATTTAGAAAAATTAGATATTGCTTATCAAAAATTTGAACAAATAAAAAAAGATGAGTTGTATTTAGTTTTTGGTTCTTTTGTATTGGTAGAAAAATTTTTAAGAGGCTATAATGAAAGATAAATTTACGCTAACTATCACAGATGTAAATGGTTCTAGACATTTTTTATTAAGTCAGATCATAAAAAAAGTAATTATTTATTTTACTACTTTTGTTTTTGTTGTTATAGTTTTGGGTGCTTTATATATTAATTATTTAGCAGATAAGCGTTCAGAGCTTTTAAAAGAGCAAGAAACATTGTCAGCAAAAAATACTAAATTATTTTCTCAAAATGAAAGTATGCAAAAAAGTTTAGAGGAAAAAACAGCCTTATATGATGAACTCCAAACTCAACTTGCAGATATTGAAGAAAATTTAGGTTTAAAGCAAGATGAGGGTTTGGATATACCAGAAAGATTGGAAAAAGTTAAACTTACTAACGATCAAGCCTATTTATTTTTAACACAAATTCCAAATGGTCATGTGATAGAAGATAATGGAGTCACAGGTAATTTCGGATGGCGTCATCATCCTATATTAAATAAAAAAGAGTTTCATCCAGGTATTGATTTAAGAGCAGCTTTAAATACTCCTATTTATGCACCGGCAAATGGAGTGGTTGAGTATGCTGCATATAGTAATAATGGTTATGGTTATTCAGTGATTTTGATCCATAATTTTGGCTTTAAAACGGTATATGCACATATGATGCGCAAAGATGTTGTTAAGGCAGGGCAATTTGTAAAAAAAGGTGATTTGCTTGGATATACAGGAAATACCGGTCTTTCTACGGGACCACATTTGCATTATGAAGTTAGATTTATTAATAAACTTTTAGACCCTAAAATTTTTATAGATTTAAACCGAAAAAATTATGAACAAATATTTGATAAAGAAAGGAGAGTTCCATGGCAATCTTTAATAAAGGCTCTATTGCTACAGTATCCGAAACTACAGTCATTTCAAACGGAGCAAAAATAGAAGGAAAATTTTATTTTGACTCTATGCTTCATTTAGATGGAGAGATTACAGGTGTGATTGATTCTTCTAATGTGATAGTAATAGGTAAGAGTGGTGTTTTAAAAGGACAAGTTAAGGCAAGTAAGATAGTGATTAATGGGATTTTTGAAGGAGAAATGCAAGTTGATTCTTTGGAAATTTTATCCGGTGGTGTGCTTAATGGTAATATCATAGTTAAACAATTAAGCATTGAAAATGGTGGGAAATTTAATGGAAGTAGTAAAATAATTGAAAAAGATGAAGAACTTGCAACTATTGATGTGAGCATAGAAAATTCAGAAAATGCAAGCTAAATTATATGAATATTTATTAAGTAACAAAACTGAGTTAATAGTTTGTGAGAATGATAAAGAAGCAGATGAGTTAGCTCAAGTTTGTTTATTTTTAAATTTAAAAACTTTCGTTTTACCTGATTTCAGAGCAGAATTTGGTAGTGACTTGCGCTCTTTTTCTAAAGAGCTTTTTGAAATTTGCAAAGTTTTAAATGCTTATCATAAAGAAGATGAAAATAAAATTTTAATTTCTCCTATAAAAACAATTTTGCAAAAACTCCCCGGGAAAAAGCATCTAAAAAATATTATTCTTAAAAGAAATTCACTTCTTGTTTTAGAGAAATTTAAAGAAGAAATTTTACATAGTGGGTATGAGTTTGTAGATATAGTTCAAGATAAGGGTGAAGTTTCAATACGCGGAGATATTATAGATATTTTTGCAATTAATGAAGAACAACCTTTTAGAATTTTGCTTTTTTCAGATGAGATAGAAAGTATAAGATATTTTGATATTCATACACAAAAATCAATCCCAAATGAACTTTCAAAAATTGAGATTTGCCCATTTTTAAGTGCTTTTAATCAAGAGCAATATGAAAATTTACAAGAAAAAATTCAAAATTTTCAAAGTCAAAGCATTATCAATGATGTTAATTCTTTGGGTTTTTGGTGTGTTGATGATTTTTGTGATTATTTAGATTTAAATTTTGTGAGTATAAAAAATTTTGATATAAATGATTTTGAAGAAGATATTAGTAAAATCAATCAAAATATTTTACCTGAACCAAAATTTTATAAAGATTTAGTAAGTTCTTATAATTATGATTTTTTTACTTTTCACAAAGATAAAAAAATTACTATTTTGGCAAAAAATGAAGCTTTGTTTAAAGCTTTAAATTTACAAGAATTTTCAAATATTAAATTAAAAATATCTCGAGAAAGAATCAACCTAATCACTCAAGATGAGCTTATCATATCTTTAAATAAAAAAGAAAAAAGTAAAAGAGTTAGAAAAGCAAGTTTGGTAATAGATGAGCTTAGGGTTGGGGATTTTGTTGTGCATGAAGATTATGGTGTAGCTAAATTTTTAGGTCTTGAGATTATTATAATTGCAGGAGCAAAAAAAGAATTTGTAGCTCTTGGGTATTTAAATAATGACAAGCTTTTATTACCTGTTGAAAATTTGTATATGATTGATAAATATATCGGTGCAAGTGGTGGCGTGCCTTTACTTGATAAGCTTGGAAAAGGAAGTTTTCTAAAAATCAAAGAAAGATTAAAAGAAAAATTATTTGCCATTGCTTCAAATATAGTTTCTTTAGCAGCGGCTAGAGCTTTGATAAAAGCAAAAGAATTAAAAATTTCTCAAGAATTACAAGATGAATTTATCAATAAAGCAGGATTTTTTTATACTAAAGATCAAAGTCAAGTTTGTCAAGAAATCACTCAAGATTTAAAAAGTTCTCAAGTAATGGATAGGCTTTTAAGTGGTGATGTGGGCTTTGGTAAAACAGAAGTTGCTATGAATGCTATATTTACTTGTGTAAAAAGTGGCTATACGGCTTTGTTTTTTGTGCCAACTACTTTACTTTCAGCCCAGCATTTTAAAACCTTAAAACGAAGATTTGACTCTTTTAATATAGCTGTTTTTAAGCTAGATCGTTTTACTAGTGCTAAAGAAAAAAAACAAGTTTTGGCATTTTTAAAAGAAAATAAGCCTTGTGTAGTGGTTGGAACGCATTCTCTTTTAGGGGTTGAGTGTGAAAATTTGGGTTTAGTTGTGATAGATGAGGAGCATAAATTTGGTGTAAAACAAAAAGAAAAACTCAAAGAATTAAGTAAAAACTCCCATATTTTATCTATGTCAGCAACGCCTATACCAAGAAGTTTAAATCAAGCTCTTAGTTCTTTAAAATCATATAGTGTTTTACAAACTCCACCTGAGGATCGTTTGGATGTGCGTACCTTTGTTAGAGAAAGTAATGACGCTTTGATTAAAGAAGCTATTTCTAGAGAATTAAGAAGAGCAGGACAGATTTTTTATATACACAATCATATAGCAAGTATTGATGGGTGTAAAAAATATCTTTTAGATTTATTTCCGAATTTAAAAATTTTAATCTTGCATTCTAAAATTGATGCTAAAACTACTGAAGAAGAAATGATTAAATTTGAAAATAAAGAATATGACTTATTGCTTTGTACTTCTATAGTTGAAAGTGGTATTGATTTAGCAAATGCAAACACTATCATAGTGGAAAATTCAGACCGCTTTGGTATGGCTGATTTGCACCAACTTAGAGGAAGAGTAGGACGTAGTGCTAAGCAAGGGTATTGTTATTTTTTGATTGAAGATAAGGAAAAAATCACAAAAGATTCTTTAAAAAGACTTACGAGTTTGGAGAGTAATTCTTATTTAGGTTCAGGAAGCGTGCTTGCTTACCATGATTTAGAAATTCGTGGTGGTGGAAATTTATTAGGCGTGGATCAAAGTGGACATATAGAGCAAATTGGTTATAGTTTATATCTTAAAATGTTAGAAGATGAGATTAATAAGCTAAGTAAAAAAGAAGAAATTAAAGAGAAAAAAATAGATCTAAAGCTTAATATCAATGCCTTTTTAAATAGTGAGTATATTGGTGAAGATCGTTTGAGATTAGAGCTTTATAGAAGACTTAGTAAATGTATGAGTGTTAATGAAGTTTATGAGATAGAAAGTGAGATGAATGATCGTTTTGGCAAGCCTGATATTTTTACTAAGCAGTTTTTGGATTTAATCATTATAAAAATTTTAGCTAGCAAGCATTATAAACTAGTGAGTAATTATGAGCAAAATATTTGTTTTGTAAAAGATGATGAGAGTAAGGAAGTCATTAAGGCAAAAAGTAAAGACGATGATGATGTGATCGAGGCTATTTTGATGCATTTAAGAAAGAGTGAAAAAGCATGAGCGGATATGAAATTTTTAAAGCTTTAGTTAATGCAAATATCAACTATAACGATTTTGAGTGGCTAGAAAATAATACTTTAAGCGAGTTTGAAATTTTAATTTCTGTGGTTTTAACTCAAAATACAAACTGGAAAAATGTATTAAAAGCTTTGATAAATTTAAAACAAGCAAATATTACTAAGATAGAAGATTTATTAACTTTAAGCACTCAAGATTTAGCACTTTTAATAAAGCCAAGTGGATTTTATAATACCAAGGCAAAATATATTAAAAATTTCACTCAAAAATATTTTCAAAATTTTAATTCTTTTGAACTTTTTAAAGAAGAAGTAGATAGAGAATGGCTTTTAGGTATTAAAGGCTTGGGTCAAGAAAGTGTAGATGGAATTTTAAATTATATATGTAAAAAAGAAGTTTTAGTAGTTGATGCTTATAGTGCAAAAATAGCTAATTATTTAGGCTATGAGTGTCAAAGTTATGATGAATTAGCAGATTTTTTAAAAAAAGGCATAGCTAAAAATCAACAAGAATTATGTGTTTTACTAAAAAAAGAATGTAAACTATACGAGCTTTATCAAATTTTTCATGCTTTAATTGTTTCTTTTTGTAAAACACACTTTCAAGGTAAAAAACTTTCAGCAGATGGTGCGCTTATTTTAGATCCTTTAAAATTTTAAATTTATTTTTTATTTAAAAAGTTATTTTTTTTACGATTAAAGTGCTATAATGTATTTAACTTCATAAAAAGGAGAAGTAATGAATACAAGTATAGTTGGAAAGCAATTTGAGCTAACTGAGTCTATAAAAGAGTATGTGGAAAAAAGCTTTGATGCTTTAAGTAAATATGGCTTAGATGTGATTTCTGCACGTTGTGTTATAAGCGCTGATGAAAGGCATGGAAAGAAAGGATTTTGGGCTGAATTTAGCATTAACTTAGCTGGTATTAATACAGTGGTTGTAAAGCAAAAAGATAAAGACTTATATGCTGCTATAGATTTAGCTATTGATAGAATTTCTAAGGTTTTAAGAAGATTACATGATAAAAATATTACTCATAAGCATCAAGATGAGATAAAAGAAAATTTAGTATTGCCAAGTGTGATTGAGGAAGATGAGATAGTTCCAACAGAACTTGAGCTATATAAACCTTTAGAAATTGAAGAAGCACTAGAAAAGCTAAAAGCAAGTAAGGATATATTTTTAGTTTTTAATGACATAGATGCAAAAATGAGGGTACTGTATAAGAAAAAAGATGGTAAATTTGGTTTATTTTAAAAAATCTAGCCTTTTTAAGGCTAGATATATTAGAAGAGTTTGTTAAAAATTTTATCTATTGCTTGATCTACTTTTTTACCTGTGTTTTTAGCACCATCACTAGCATTTCCACCTATTGTATTAACAATAGAATTTACAACACTTTTTGTATCAAGACTTACTTTAGGATCTTGTGTTGTTCCTTTTATAATTCCTTTGAAATTTGCTCTATCAATAACGATATTAAAAGGAATGTTTAATTTAGTGCTTTTTGTATCAACTTTGCCTTTGCTGATGTTTATATTACTTCTATCAGCCACTAGGTTTAAATTTAAATCTATAAGATTTTTATTGATATTTATTTTAGCTTCACCGTTGCGATATACATCTTGAGTGATATCTTTTTGTAAAAGTAGCATTAAAGCACTTGTGATGAGGTTTTTCTTAAGTTGTCCATCGGCTAAGTTCATTAGCACCACACCGCTTTCTTTTAAAAGATTGTAGTCAATACTTAAATTTGATTTTGCTTGGTAATAATCAGGCAAATCTAAACTTTGAGCTAAATTTGAAAGATCAGTATTTTGCATTTTAGCGTTAAAAATATTATTTTTTAAAGTGGCATTTAATGAGCCATTAAATATATTTTTACTATTAACGCTTGCATCTATTAAAGCGTTTTTAAAATCAAATTTTCCTTCAAAATCAGCCTTGCCCTTTAAGTTTCTATCGACTAAAAATCCTAGCTTAGAAAAATCTTGCAATGATATATTATAAGTGCTTGCTAGAGCCATTTGATTAAGATCAAAATTTCCTTTTAATGAGTTAATATTTGCAAATGAACTTAGAGCTTTAGCGTTAAAATCAATGATTGATTTAGAAATTTTTCCATCAAGATTTATTTTTGCTGAAGTATTCTTTGGAAATTTTTTCTCTAAAAGTTTAGATAATTCTACTTCATTAAAAGAAGAATTGATAGTGGCTTTAAAATCACCATTAATATTGTTAAAATCAAGTGTTTTTAAATCAATATCAGCATTTACATCGCCAAATGCTAAAACTTTTTGTCCTATCAAAGGAAAAAGTTGTTCTAATTTTATATTATCAACTTTCGCTTGTAAACTTTTTCCATTAGATTTTGCATTGATAAGCCCTTGCATGATTTTAATATTTGCATCAAGATTTTGAATTTGATTTGCTTTAAGATCAACTTTGGCATCTAAATTTAAAGGTCCATTGAGATCTTGCTTGATTAAAGGTTTTAATTTATTAAGATTATCTACAAAAGCACTAATTTGGGCATTTAAATCTTTGTTTGTAAGATTATATGAGCCTTTTAGTTGAGGTATTTTTGCTATGTTTGAATCAAGTAAAGCTTCATAATCAATTAAAGAATTTTTCGCATTTGCTTTAGCTTGTAAGTTAAAAGTTGTTTTTGGAAAATCAAGATTACTTAGTTTTTTAAATTCTATAACATTTATATTTGCATTATTTAACCTAGTATTTAGATTGAAATTTTTAAAATCAAGCCCTTGTGCTTTTAAATCTAAAACTAATTTAGAATTAATAAAAGCAGGCATAGAGATAGTCTTTAAAAGCTCTGCTACTTCTATATTAGTTGTATTGATATTAAGATTATTATTTTCTAAAACAGCTTTTAAGCTACCACCAAATCCAAGCAAGTGAGCATCTAATTTTTGTAGTTGATTGCTTGCAAAAAGTAAATTACCTTGAATTTGACTTTTGCCTTGGAATTTCATTTTAGCTAAAGATGAAAATTGATTAAAATCATCTATTTTGATGTCAAAATCACTAGTTAAGCTTTGCTTTGCTATATCATAAATACTTTTTTGTGTGTAAAGTTTAAAAAAATTACTTAAAATTTCACTTTTAGATATAACTTCATTGTTTTGGATTAAAGATCTTATTTCACCTTTTATATAGCTTTGTTTTGGTAAGCTTAGATTAAAATCTTTTTCAATGAGAGTATTATTGATAGAACTTGTGTAAAAATTAATCAAAGCATTGCCATTTGGTTTTAAATCTTTAGCTTGTATATCACTTATAATACTAATTTTTCCTTGAGCATATCTTGGTAGATTAGCAAAATCTAAAATTTGAGCTAAATCTATATTTTTTCCAATAAATTCAAGATTTATAGGAGAAAAATCAACGATTTTTGCATCTAAACTAAGATTAGAATCAAACAAAAACCCATTACCTTTTACTAAAAAATCACCACTTTTACCTACAGCACTACCTTTAAATGTAAAATCTTTATCGCTTTTTAAGCCAAGTTCTTGAATATAATTTTGTTTAAGTCCTAAAAGATAATTTAAATCAAATCCTAGTCTTAAAAGTGATATGTCACCTTCTATATTAGCAAAAAATTTATCATCAATATTTGCTTTAATGTCAAGTTGTGAAAAACTAATTTTAAAATTTTCAAATTTAACATTCATGCCGCTTTTTTGAGCAATAATCGTTTCGATTCTTGGCTTTAAAAAAGTATTGCCTGTGCTTGTAAATAATAATGTATATATAGCTAGAAATGCTATACACGCTACACCTAAAAGAACGTAGAGAATTTTTTTCATGAGAAACCTTTATAATGATATATCATATAAATTTAGTGTAATAGACTAAACTTATATGATATATTTTACTTAATTTATTGACAATTAACTTTCTTTAATGTATAATTCTATCACTCAAAAACAAAGAGTGCTAAAAATGGCACATTTTAGAAAGGATAAAAAATGAATTTTCAACCTCTAGGAAAGCGTATTTTAGTAAAACGCTTAGAAGAAATGAAAACTACTGCTTCTGGGATTATTATACCAGATAATGCTAAAGAAAAACCACTAAATGGTGAAGTTGTTGCAGTGAGTAAAGAAATAGAAGATGTTAAAGTAAATGATAAAGTAATGTTTGCAAAATATGGCGGAACTGAAATAAAACTTGACAATGAAGAGTATTTAGTTCTTAATATTGATGATGTTTTAGGGATTATTAAATAAAAAGGATAAAAAATGGCAAAAGAAATATTTTTTTCAGACGAAGCAAGAAATAAACTTTATGAAGGTGTTAAAAAACTTAATGATGCAGTAAAAGTTACTATGGGACCACGTGGTCGTAATGTATTAATCCAAAAAAGTTTTGGCGCTCCAACTATCACAAAAGATGGTGTAAGTGTGGCTAAAGAAGTAGAATTAAAAGATTCTTTAGAAAATATGGGTGCTTCTTTAGTTAGAGAAGTAGCTAGCAAAACAGCTGATCAAGCAGGCGATGGAACAACAACAGCAACAGTTTTAGCACATGCTATTTTTAAAGAAGGTTTGAGAAATATCACAGCAGGTGCTAATCCTATCGAAGTTAAAAGAGGTATGGATAAAGCTTGTGAAGCTATAGTAGCTGAACTTAAAAAACTTTCTCGTGAAGTTAAAGACAAAAAAGAAATCGCTCAAGTTGCAACAATTTCTGCAAATTCAGATGAGAAAATCGGAAATTTAATCGCTGATGCTATGGAAAAAGTTGGAAAAGATGGTGTTATCACTGTTGAAGAAGCAAAATCAATCAATGATGAATTAAATGTAGTTGAAGGTATGCAATTTGATAGAGGTTATTTAAGCCCATATTTTATTACAAATACTGAAAAAATGACAGCTGAATTGCAAAATCCATTTATTTTGTTATTTGATAAAAAAATTGCCAACTTAAAAGATTTATTACCAATTTTAGAACAAATTCAAAAAACAGGAAAACCACTTTTAATTATAGCTGAAGACATTGAGGGTGAAGCTTTAGCAACTTTAGTTGTAAATAAATTAAGAGGTGTTTTAAATATTTCAGCAGTTAAAGCTCCTGGTTTTGGTGATAGAAGAAAAGCTATGCTTGAAGATATTGCTATTTTAACAGGTGGTGAAGTGATTTCTGAAGAGCTTGGAAGAACTTTAGAAAGTGCTAGTATCCAAGATTTAGGTCAAGCTTCAAGCGTGATCATTGATAAAGATAATACAACTATTGTAAATGGTGCAGGTGAAAAAGCAAATATTGATGCAAGAATTAATCAAATCAAAGCTCAAATTGCTGAAACAAGCTCAGATTATGATAGAGAAAAACTACAAGAAAGACTAGCTAAGTTAAGCGGTGGTGTAGCGGTAATTAAAGTTGGTGCTGCTACTGAAACTGAAATGAAAGAGAAAAAAGATAGAGTTGATGATGCATTAAGTGCTACAAAAGCTGCTGTTGAAGAAGGTATAGTAATAGGCGGTGGTGCTGCATTAATCAAAGCAAAATCAAAAATCAGCTTGAATTTGCAAGGTGATGAGGCTATTGGTGCTGCTATTGTAGAAAGAGCTTTAAGAGCACCTTTAAGACAAATTGCTGAAAATGCTGGATTTGATGCTGGTGTAGTTGTTAATACAGTAGAAAATAGTAAAGAAGAAAATACCGGTTTTGATGCTGCAAAAGGTGAATATGTAAATATGCTTGAAAGCGGTATTATTGATCCTGTTAAAGTAGAAAGAGTGGCTTTACTTAATGCAGTTTCAGTAGCTAGTATGCTTTTAACAACTGAAGCTACAATTAGTGAAATCAAAGAGGATAAACCTGCTATGCCTGATATGAGTGGCATGGGCGGTATGGGAGGCATGGGTGGTATGATGTAATACCATCTTTTTGTTGCTTTTGAGTTGCTTTTTATATAAAGCAACTCACTCTTTTTTTATTTTTCTGCACTGATTTTTATTTTTGTTATAATAGATGTAAAATTATAAGGATTTTACATGAAAAACTTACAAGAAGAGCGATTTTCCAACTCAAAATACATTAAACCTAAAAGATATACTTATATAGGCAAAGATAATAAAAAATATACTTGGGATTTTATAGAAGCGTTGGATAGTGTTTCTGTTTTTTTGTATCATACTCAAAAAGATTCTTTTGTCTTTGTAAAACAATTTAGAATTCCTTTATGGGATTATCAAAAACGTAATAACTTAAAATTAGATGAGATGGGATTTAGCATAGAGCTTTGTTCAGGACTTGTTGATAAAAATTTGAGTTTAGACGAAATAGCTAAAGAAGAATGCATTGAAGAGCTAGGTTATACTCCTAAGGTTGTAGAAAAAATAGGAGAGTTTTATACAGGTTTTGGTTCAGGTGTAAGTAGACAGTTTTTATTTTATGCTGAAATTACCGAAGATGATAAAACTGGTCATGGCGGTGGAATTGATGGAGAGGATATTCAAGCAGTATGGATAAAAAGAAAAGACTTTGAAAAATTTTCTAAAGAAAATCCTATCAAAACCCCTTTACTTGAATATGCGTATTTGTGGTTTAAAGGTAAGAATTAATCTTACCTTTATTTTTCTTCTTTATTTTCAATGTTTGGGTCTTTTTCATCAAGCATTTCTTTAAAGATTACAAATAAATCTTCAGAGGCTTTTTCAGCATTTGAGCATTTATCTAGAATTTGATTTTGAACTAATTCATTACCTGTGTTTTCATTATGTGCCAAGGCGACAGCTTGGTTGATATTTTCATGCACCTTTTGGTGTGGTAAATTTAACTTACCAAAAGCTCTTCCACTAGAAAATCTTTCTTTGCCCACACCTGCAATCCATTTTGCAAGTCTACAACTTAAATGATCAGAGAGTGCTTTGCCTGAAGCATGAATGATTTCATTATAGCCATTTAGTTTAAATGCGATATGATCTAATTTTGCTAAAGATATAAAAATTTCAGATGTGATACTTTTAGCGTGTGAGCTAGTTGAATTTGCATTAGAGATTAATTGAGCAAAATTACTAGAGAATTTTATAATATGTTCATTTGATTCTAATGATACTTTTTCTACTTGTTCACTTTGTCCATACATTTCATCTGCATTTTGTTTTAATAGATTAATATTTAATTCTACTTCAGAGGTTGCTTTTTGTGTTTTTTCAGCAAGTTTTCTAACTTCATCAGCAACAACAGCAAAGCCTCTTCCGTGCTCTCCTGCTCTAGCAGCTTCAATAGCAGCATTTAGCGCTAATAGATTGGTTTGATCAGATACATCTTTGATTAAATTAATAACATTAGTGATCTCATCAACACTGCGGTGTAAATTACCCGCTGTATCTCTTGAACGGTTAGCTGATTCAATAATGCTTTGAAGTGAAGATATAATTGAATGCGTAATTGCATTTAATTCTTGCATATCTTTTAATGATGAGTCAGAATACTGGGAGATCATTTCAGCTTTATTTACATTTTCTTGCATATCGCCTTGCACATTTGAAATGCCTTTTAATACTCCATTTAACAACATCTCCAAAAGACGAGTTTCAAGTGCAGTTTTCCCATAATCTTCTTGAAGTTGCTTTTCGTATTTTTCAATCAGTTCTTGTTTTTCTAAAAGAAGTTTTTTGTTTTCTTCTTCTAGTTCTTTGATTTTATTTTGTAAGTCTTCAAAGTCTTGTTTTGATTGACTTTTTTTTCCAAACATAGTTTTTCCTTGAAAGTTAAAATTAGAAAGAAATTATTTTTTATAATTTGATAAATAAGTGTTTAACTCATCTTTTAATCTTAATTTCTCTTTTTTAAGATTTGCAATTTCCAAGCTATCTAGATGAATTCTACCTTCTTCTGCATCTTTGATTTTGTGATCAAGTTCATTGTGCTCTTCAAACAATTTATCAAAGTGCATGTCTTTACCTTTTAGCTCAGTAATTAAATCTCTAAATTCATGTAGCATATAAGCCTCCTTTTTAAAATTAATATTTGATTATAGCTTAAAATAAGTTAAATATATTTTAACTCATCGGGTTTTTGCTTGTTTTTTATAATCTTTTTGGCTATTTTTATGCTGTCTGCTGTACCTACGATTAATAATTTTGCTCCAGTACCTATTAAAGTATCACCTCTTGGCATAGGTGTGAATTTTTTATTTTCTAAAATTCCTACTATACTTACGTTTGCCATATCTCTTAAATGAATTTCTTTTAATCTTTTAAATCTCACCCACGATTCATCAGGAATTTTAACCTCTTCTAAATCAATAGGACTATTTTTTTTATAAAGATAATTTTCTAATAAATTTTCCATATCTGGTCTTGCTGACATCGCACTAAGTCTTTGTGCGACTAATTTTGTAGCAGAAACAATAGAATTTGCTCCAAGTTTTTTAAGTTTTTCTGTTTCATCTTCATTGCTTGAACTAGCTAGTATAAAATAAGGATTAATTCTTTGTAGTTCTTTTTCAAATAATCTTACTGAGGCAATGATAGCAATATTATCTGCTATGTTATTACTAAGGGTTATTACGCCTTTTGCGCTAGAAAGATTGGTTTTTAAAAAGGCTGTATTAGTATGAGGTGCGCTTTCTATATAATAAGGATAATTATATTTTTCGGCAATCTCGCTGAAATTTTCAACTTCATCAACCACAACAAAAGGAATATGATTTTCTCTAAATTGCTGTGCTAATTCTATGGTAAAATCATTATGGTAGCATATTACAAAATGATTTTTTAATCTTGCAACTTTATGCAGCATTCTTCTTTCCTTGATGATTTTAGACAAAACACCTTTTTTTACTATTTCTATTACTAAACCCATACAAAAAGTAAATATTGTAAAAGTTAATAGTACATATACAACAGTAAAAATTCTACCTGCTGTTGGTATGGGATTAACTTCAGTATAACCCAAAGTGGTAAAAGTCATACCGGCTTGATAAATAGCATCGTTAAGGTTATAATTACTTGTGAGCATATAACCAAAAGCCCCAATTAATGTCATAACAACAACGGCAATAAGAGGAATTCTTAAAAATTTAAGTTGCTCATAAAGCTCATCATTGAGATTAATTGAAGGTTTTGGGGAGGGAGACCAATTGAGGAATTTTTGTAGCTTTTTTAAAAAAGACATAGTAATTCCTCATTTACATTAAGGATTATTTACTACTTTGCTTTTTAAGTGTTCTTAAAGTCGAAGCAGCAACTCTAACTTTTCTAGTAGTTCCATCTTCTAAAGTAATACGAACTGTTCTTAAATTTGGCAAAAAGCGTCTTTTTGTTTTATTGTTAGCATGGCTAACATTGTTACCTACCATAGGTCCTTTTCCTGTAATTTGGCAAATTCTTGACATAAATTTTCCTTATGAAATAAAAATAATTTTTAGCATTGTATCTAAAACAAGCTTAAAAAAATCAAATATTATCAAAAATACATAAAGAAAATTTGATAATAAGTATGATAAAATTATTTTTTACTTTTATTGGAGATATAAAATGTATGTAGCGCCAAGTTTATTGTCTGCAAATTTTTTAAATTTGGAAAATGAGATTAAAGATGTGTGTGAAGCAGGGGCTGATTTGTTGCACATTGATGTGATGGATGGGCATTTTGTACCAAATCTTACTTTTGGTCCTTGTGTGATTGAAAATATTTCAAAAATTACTTCAGTGCCTTTAGATGTGCATTTAATGGTGCATAATGTTAGTAGTTTTGTAGATTTATTTATTCCAGTAAAACCAAAATTCATTAGTTTTCATTTAGAAGCTGAAAACCATCCTATTAGGGTGTGTGAGTATATAAGAAAAAACGGCATTCATCCTGCTATTGTATTAAATCCACATACTCCAGTTTCAAGTATAGAGCATATTTTAGAATTTGTAGATATGGTGCTTTTAATGAGTGTTAATCCAGGCTTTGGTGGGCAAAGTTTTTTACCTTTAGTGTATGATAAAATTAGACAGTTAAGAGAAATGATAGATAGGAAAAATCTTAAAGTTTTTATAGAAGTAGATGGTGGGGTAAATGGTTTAAATGCGCCTGATTTAGATGAAGCAGGAGCTGATATTTTAGTCGCAGGTAGTTATATCTTTTCCTCACAAGATAAAAAAACAGCAATTAATTCTTTAAAGCTTGAATTTTGAGCCAACAACAAATCGATGATTTAATCATCAAGCTAAGCAAAGAAAACAAACCTTTTCCTTGGGTTTTAAAAGAACTTGCAAAAATAGAAGAATTAAATCATTATGACTTTGATTTATATATTTTTGAGCTTTTAGGACTAGGAGTGGAGCTTAATGCGCAAAATTGCTTGTGCTTAAAAAGTAAAAATACAAAAATAAAAGATGAGATTTTTTGTGTAGTAGATATTGAAAGCACTGGTGGGATAAAAAGTGGTCAAATTTTAGAAATAGGTGCGGTTAAAATTCAAAATTATAAAGAAATTGATAGATTTGAGAGTTTTATAAAAGTAGAAAGCATACCTGAAAATATTACAGAATTAACTGGGATTAGTTTGGATATGGTAGAAAATGCACCTTCTTTAAAAACTGTGTTAAATGATTTTAAGTTATTTTTAAAAGATAGTATTTTTGTAGCACACAATGTGCGTTTTGATTATCATTTTATATCTAAAGCTATGTATGAAAATGATTTTGGGGTGCTTTTAAATAAAAGATTATGCACTATTGATTTAGCTAAAAAGTGTATTGAAAGTCCAAAATACGGTCTTGATGCGCTAAAAGAGTTTTTGTGCATTGAAAGTAAGCATCATAGAGCCTTAAGTGATGCTTTGGCTGCAAGTGAAATTTTAAAATACTGTCTTAAAAAAATTCCTTTTTACATTAAAACTACTGAAGAATTGTTACATTTTAGCAAGCAAGCTAAAAATCAAATAAAAAAATAAACTTTGTTTTGTATTTATTGTTATACTTACTTTGCATAAATGACGGGAGCTTGTGATACAGGCTGAGAGTAAGCTAAAAGCTTAGACCGCACCAGAACTAGGTAATGCTAGCGTTGGGATAATTTATCAACTACTCACATACCCTTCATTTATCCAAATTTTATTTTAAGGATAAATTTAAATGAAAACTCAAATGTCTTATGCAAAAGAAGGAATTTTTACAAAACAAATGCAAATTGTTGCACAAAAAGAGCAAGTAAGTGAAGATTTTTTGCTTGAAAATATAGCATGTGGAAAAATTATCATTCCTGCAAATATCAACCATAAAGCACTAGACCCAAATGGTATTGGCTATGGACTTAAAACAAAGGTAAATGTAAATTTAGGTGTTTCAAATGATTGTGTAGATTATAGTGAAGAAATGAAAAAAGTAGAATTGGCTCATAAATTTAATATAGAAGCTATTATGGATCTTAGTAATTATGGTAAAACTAGTCGTTTTAGAGATGAGCTAATTGTCACTTCAAAAGCTATGATAGGCACTGTGCCTGTTTATGATGCGGTTGGATTTTTAGAAAAAGATTTAAAAGATATTAAGGCAAAAGATTTTTTAGATGTAGTATATCATCACGCTAAAAGTGGAGTGGATTTTATGACAATTCATGCAGGGATAAATTCTCGTGCTGCTAGGGTTTTTAAAGAGTGTGATAGGATTACTAATATAGTTTCAAGAGGAGGTTCAGTTCTTTATGCTTGGATGCAAATGAATGATGCTGAAAATCCATTCTATGAATATTATGATGATTTACTCGCTATATGTAAGGAATTTGATGTGACACTTTCTTTGGGTGATGCGCTAAGACCTGGTTGTACTCATGATGCAAGTGATGGAGCTCAAATTGCTGAACTTATAGAACTTTCGTTATTAACTAAAAGAGCATGGGTTCAAGATGTACAAGTGATGATAGAAGGACCTGGCCATATGGCTATTAACGAAATAGAAGCTAATATGCAACTTGAAAAAAGAATTTGCAACGGCGCGCCTTTTTATGTCTTAGGACCATTGGTTACTGATATAGGTGCAGGATATGATCATATAAGCGGAGCGATCGGTGGAGCAGTTGCAGCGGCAGCTGGTGCTGATATACTTTGCTATGTAACTCCTGCTGAGCATTTAAGACTTCCAAATTTAGAAGATGTAAGAGATGGTATAGTAGCGACTAAAATAGCAGCTCATGCAGGAGATATAGCCAAACTTCCTAAAGAAAGAAAAATAGATGATGAAATGAGTAAAGCTAGACAAGATATTGATTGGGAAAAAATGTTTAAATTGGCAATTGATGGAGAAAAGGCTAAGAAAATGTTTAATGAAAGAAAGCCTGAAGAACTTAATTCTTGTTCAATGTGTGGAAAAATGTGTGCTATGAACACTATGAATAAAATTTTAAAAGGTGAGGATGTAAGTTTGATAAAAGAATAAACCCTCGATTATGAGGGTTTAGTTTGATTAATCTATTACTTTATAATTATAAGGTTTTAGATTTTTATCATCTTCAAGAAATTTTGCTGGTGGATTACCATTTACTTCTTGGTGTTTATAGTAGCGGTCTCCTGCTTTGTTGCCATTTAGATCTACTTTATAGTGAATTTCACCTGGATTTAATTTTTGAATATCTTCAAAACCTAAATTTGAAGTTTTGAAATCTTTAATACCATTTTTGGCCGCAATTTCTACTAATTTAGTTTGTCCTTGTCTTGACATATCAACTGATTGTAAAAGCATTCTTGAAGCTTCTCTAGGATTGTGGAATCCTGTTGAGTTTTCAGCACCTACAAAGTCTGCTCTTACTTGAGATTTTCTATGAAGTTCTAATACTTCTTTTAATTCAGCTGAAATTTTAGCATCATCTGCTTTGCCATTAGTTTGGAATTTAGGCATTTTTCCAAGCTCTGCGCGAATAGTTTCTACATCTTTAATCAAGCTTACTAAAGAATATTCAGCTGTTCTTAAATCATGAGCTACTGAATTTTGAATATCTTTTACTTGTTTAGCTAGATAGCTTTCGCTTTGAGTATGGCAAGTTTTACAAGCTGAATTAATATCAACTAAAGGCGAGGTGATGTTATGGTTGGTAACTTTTTTTGCACCTTTTCTAATATAAGGCATGTGACAATCTGCGCAACTTACACCATTTGCAGCATGTACTCCACCACTATAAAGCTCGCTTTCTGGGTGTTGAATTTTCAACATAGGTGCTTTAGTGATTTTATGAACCCAATCACTTGGGAAATTTTCTCTATTTTTTTCATAATAATCATCAAACATTTCTATTCTAAATGGCTCACCTTTTTTCCACTCACTCCATGGATAGGTTAACTCTATACCATCAACCTCAATTTCAATTGGTTTATTTCCATCTCTCCAAGAGTCAAATTCATCATAAGTTTTTTGTGTACCATTCCACCATTTTTTAGAACTATCATTAGCAATACTTTCACCGATAGTTTTTACTTTAGTACCTGTTGGTTTGAAGTAGTATTCAACATGACATTGAGAGCATACTAAAGTTCTCATCTCGCTTCTTGAAGCTTTAATGCCTTGTTTTTCATCTGCTTCATAGCCTCTTGAAATTAATGCGTTGATTAAAGCTGGTCTTGTAAGTCTTAAACTCATGTCTGTTGGGTTGTGACAATCTGCACATGTTACACCCATTCTTTTTCCACCATGAGGTCCACTGTGCTCAGGCGAGTTTTCTTTAGCTCCATTTACCGCAGGAACTGTTTTAATCATAGTCCAATATTTTGCAGAGTTAAATGCCACCCAATCACCTTTTGCAGTGTTGTTTAAAAGCCAAGGAGTCCATCCGCTATGGCAATTCATGCAAGCTGTTGGTTGACCACCAAATCCTGCAAAGCCATGTGCATTTAAGAAATCTTTGTTATTTCTAGCTGTATCCATTTGATCTACTTGAACCCAAAAGTGTCCTCTTTCTTCATTAGCATCAATGCTAAATGGATAACCCGCCCAAAGAACAGTTAGTTGTGGATAGCGGATTAGTTTTGAATAAGCTAAATTTCCACCAAATTCTGTTGCATTAGGTGCTTGTTTTTCCACTGCTGTATGCATATCTAAATAATCAGGAAAATTCTTTCCCCAATAATCAAAAGTAGGGTTTTCATCGCCAAGTTTTACAATTTCTTGAGAAATGATTCCACCTACTGAATCATTTGTTTTAGCTGTGATATCTTGATTTAACCACAATACACCCGCAATAGCTACTATAGTAGCACTTATAGCACTATATAAAATGCCTTTATTATTCATTAATTACTCCTTTCATTTAAAATCCTCTCTTATGGCCAACACCTTGGTGACAAGATACACAACTTAAAGAATTATCTTTATGTGGATCTAGAGTAGGGTTGATAGTGTTGCTCGCAATTTCTTTATGACATTCTATGCAGTTATTTTGGACTATTTCTTTACTTTTTTCATTTGCACTTAAATGCGTAGGTAAAGAATCAAGTTTAAAAGTAAATGCATAAGCATGTCCTAAACCACTTTGAGCTTTAGCAATCCATTTTTCAAAAAAGCTATGTGGTAAATGACAATCATTACAGGTTGCTCTTGGTTTACCATCAACTTCTTTAGAGTGTGAAGCTTTTAAATAATCATTATAAACTTCGTTCATAATATGACAATTATTACAGCTTTCACTAGCATCGCTAAAATAAGAAGTGCCTTTAGCATTATGGAAAGTATACATTCCAACTCCTGCTAAAATTACAAGCAAGAAGAGGAAAACAGCAAAAAGTTTTGAGTTTGCTTTTTTCAAAGTCTCTCCTTTGAATGAAGTTTAAGTTACAAGAACTTAGATATAATTATATTATACTATAAAATCTTAAAAAGTAAATATAAATTTATTATTCATTTATAATTTTTTTAATAAGATAAAAAAAGTATTATTTTTTTATATAATTTTGTTTACTATTATAAAAATAAAATAAATTTTAATAAAAGAAATACTAAAATATTAAATACTAGAAAATAAGGCAGGTGTATTATGCAAATTCAACCATCAATGTATATTAATAGAGAACTTTCTTGGCTTGCATTTAACTCCCGTGTTTTAGATCAATGTTCTAAAGATCTTCCTTTGCTTGAAAAACTTAAATTTATAGCTATATATTGTACAAATTTAGATGAGTTTTACATGATAAGGGTAGCTGGATTAAAACAGCTTTTTATAGCAGGAATAAGCACAGCAAGTAATGATGAAATGACACCACTTGCACAGCTTAAAGCTATTAGAAATTATTTACATGAAGAAAAATATGTAGTAGAGCAGTATTTTACTAAAATAACTCAAGATTTAGAAAAAGAAAATTTATTTATTCGCTCTTACGAAGAGCTTGATGAGGATTTAAAACAACAATGTAATGAGCATTTTTTCTCTAATATTTTTCCTGTAATAGTGCCTATTGCGGTTGATGCAACCCATCCTTTTCCGCATTTAAATAATCTTTCATTTTCTTTGGCGGTAAAGCTTTGTGATCCTATGCATCCTGAACTTTTAAAATTTGGTATGATACGTATACCTAGGGTTTTACCAAGATTTTATCAAGTAAGCTCTAATATTTATGTGCCTATAGAAAGTATAGTACGCTATCATACTGAGCATATTTTTCCTGGTTATAAGCTTTTATCATCTGCTGCTTTTAGAGTAACTAGAAATGCAGATATGGAAATAGAAGAAGAAGAAGCTGATGATTTTATGTTGATTTTGGAGCAGGGTTTAAAGCTTCGTAGAAAAGGTGCTTTTATACGCTTGCAAATAGAAAAAGGCGCAGATGAGCAGTTGATTGAATTTTTAAGTTCTCATATGAATATTTTTCATAAAGACATTTATGAATACAGCATACTTTTAAATTTACCATCACTGTGGCAAATCATTTCTAATAAAGAATTTACACATTTATTAAACCCTGTGTATACACCAAAGATTTTACCACCTTTTGGAGATAATGTATCTATTTTTAGTGCAATTGATAAACAAGATATATTGGCTATACAGCCTTATGAAAGTTTTGAGCCTGTGTATCAATTTATCAAAGAAGCAAGTAAAGATCCTAAGGTTGTTTCTATAAGAATGACTCTCTATAGGGTAGAAAAAAATTCAAACATAGTCCAAGCTTTAATTGATGCAGCCAGTGATGGCAAGCAAGTTACAGTAATGGTGGAATTAAAAGCACGCTTTGATGAGGAAAATAATTTGCACTGGGCAAAATCATTAGAAAATGCAGGGGCTCATGTAGTGTATGGAATCACTGGTTTTAAAGTGCATGCAAAAGTAGCTCAAGTGATTAGAAAAGAAGGGGATAAATTAAAAATTTATAATCATTTAAGTACAGGCAATTATAATGCAAGTTCAGCTAAAATTTATACTGATGTGAGTTATTTTACTTCTAAAGAAGAATACTCTCAAGATACCACAACCTTTTTTCATATACTTTCAGGATATAGCAAAAGCCGTCGATTAAAGACTTTATCAATGAGTCCAAAGCAAATCAAAGAACGAATTTTAGATATGATAGCTACAGAAGCAAGTCATGGAAAAGATGGGGTAATCATAGCCAAAATGAATGCTTTAGTAGATGGTGATGTGATTAAAGCTTTATATGAGGCTTCAAATAAGGGTGTTAAAATAGATCTTATTGTGCGTGGAATTTGTTGTTTAAGACCTGGAGTAAAAGGGTATAGTGAAAATATAAAAGTTAGAAGTATAGTTGGAAAATATTTAGAACATGCTAGAATTTTATATTTTAAACACACTGATCCAAATTATTTTATTTCAAGTGCTGATTGGATGCCAAGGAATTTAGAAAGAAGACTAGAATTAATGACTCCTATTTTTGATGAGCATTCGCGTGCAAAATTAGCCCAAATTTTAAAACTGCAGTTAAGTGATAATGATTTAGCTTATGAGTTAAACAGTGAAGGAAGATATCGTAAGATTACTTTAAATGAAGCAGAAAAAATTAATAATTCTCAACAAATTTTAGAAGAATATATTAGTAGAATTTTTAATACCTTGAAAAAAGATACTGATCATAGCAGAGCAGCGCATTTAGCAACGAAGCTTTTTAGAGATAGTTAATCCTTGCTTTTTAGCAAGGATTATTTCCAACCTTCTATATAATTTTTAAGTTTTCTACCAACTTTTGGGTGTTTGAGTTTTTTTATGGCTGAGCTTTCTATTTGTCTTACTCTTTCTCTTGTGACATTTAGTTCTTTGCCGATTTCTTCTAAGGTTCTATCACTTTCATCATCCATTAAACCAAAACGCATTCTAATAACAGCTTTTTCTCTGTCATTAAGCTGATCTAAAACTTCATCAATTTGTTCTTTTAAATCATCTTTTAAGATGTGATCCATAGGTGAAATTGAAGTTCTATCTTCTACAAAATCTCCAAATTTACCATCATCTTCATTGCTAATAGGCGCTTCTAGAGAAATTGGTTCTTTAGTGATTTTAATCACTTGTTTTACTTTATCTACGCTAAGTCCTACTTCTTTAGCAATAATGCTTACATCAGGTTCTTTACCTTCTTTTTGTAAATATTCACGAATGATTTTATTGATTTGATTAATAGTTTCTATCATATGAATAGGAATTCTAATTGTTCTTGCTTGATCAGCAATAGCTCTTGAAATGGCTTGTCTAATCCACCAAGTTGCATAGGTTGAAAATTTATAACCGCGTTTGTATTCAAATTTATCTACCGCTTTCATTAAGCCTATATTGCCCTCTTGGATCAAATCTAAAAATGGTAACCCACGATTGGTATATCTTTTAGCAATGCTTACAACCAAGCGTAAATTTGATTTTGCCATTCTGGTTTTAGCTTCATCTGAGATTTTTTTACCGCGTTTTATTTGCTCTAGAATTTCTTTTAGTTGATCTTTTTCTAAATCAAAAGAATTTTGACTAGCTTCTTTAGTTTGAATGAGTTTTTTTATCTCCATATAAGTGCTTACCATCGTAGTTTCTAGTGCGCGTTCAGCGATTTCTTCTTTGCTAAGTTTGGTAATATCTTTTAAGATATCTTGGTGTCTTTGTTTTAATTCTTCTGAAAACATTGGCAAACGATATTCTAAGCGTTTTAATTCTTTGTCAAATTCCTCATCACTTTTTAAAGCTGTTTCCATGGATTTTACGATTTCAGAGATAAGTTTTGAAGTTGGACCTAGATCCATTAGTTTTTCTTTTAATATATTTTTCTTAAAAGCAATTATGAGTTTATCTAACAATTCATCATCATTTTTTTCTGCATTAATAGTAGATATGGTTTTTAACCATTCTTTTTTTGCTTTTTCTAGGGCCTTAAAACTTTCTATAACTTTTAAGGTTCTTTCGTCTTCTTTTTTACTTGCTTTTTTAGGTTTTTTTTCACTTGAGTTTTCATTTTCCTCGTTTTCATTTTCTTCTTCAGAATCTATTTCATCATCACTTTTATCATCATCACTTTTATCATCATCTTCAAAGCTTTTAAAAAGCTCTTTTACTCTTCTTTCTCTATTGATTAAAGGTTCTTTATAATCAAGTATAAAATCTATCAAATAAGGCACAGAACAAAAAGCATCAATAATAATATCTTCACCTAGCTCAATTTTTTTAGAAATTTCAACTTCCTCGTCCTTGTTTAAAAGAGCTATTTGTCCCATTTCTCTTAAATACATTCTAACAGGAGAGTCTGATCTACTCCATTCAAGCAAATCGTTTTCATTGGCTAAATCAAATTCATTTTCTAAACTCGTATCTTGTAATTTTTGTTTTTCTTCTTGTAGTTTTTTTGCTTCTTCTAAATTTCTTTTTTTAGCAATTTCAGCTGAAGAAATTAATTCTACTTTATGTTTATCCATTAAATCGCGGATTTTTTTTGCACTTGTTGCATTTGGAAGCTTTGCAAAATACTTGACAAGTTTTTCATATGTGATATAATCTTTAGAATTTTCTTTGAAAAGTTCTTCTAAAACATTGGTTTCATTAGCCATGGATACCCCTTGTATTTAAGTAATGAGTGTAAAACTAAATATTATGCCTAAAAATTAATTAAAAACAAATAAAAACATTTTGGAACAGCTTTTGCTTTATCATGTAGAAAATTAAGATTTTAGTTAGGAAAAACAATGCAAAATGGGTATTATCAAGCTACTGGTGCTATGGTTACGCAGTTTAATCGCTTAGATGTTGTAACTAATAACCTAGCAAATGTAAATACAAGTGGCTATAAAAGAGATAATGTTGTTATTGCAGATTTTAAAAGGATTTTTAAAGAAACTCAAGATGAGTTACCTATACAAAATCATACAAGAGATGCTGCAAGATTTGTAAATACAACTATAGATAGGGTTCCACAAGTTAATCACGTCTATACAAATTTTAGCGTAGGTTCTATGAAAATGACGCATAATCCTTTGGATTTAGCTCTTACTCGTGAGGATACTTTTTATTTAATTAAAACAAATAATGGTGAGGTAAGATTGAGTCAAGACGGAAATTTCCAGCTTGATGATGAGGGATATTTGGTAAATCGTCAAGGGTATAGAGTTTTAAGCAGTGATTATTTTAACAATCCTGAAAACGATGGCATACGCATAGGAAATTCCACTTCTTTTATTAATGTGGATAAAAATGGAATCATCAGTGCATCTAATCAAGATATAGCAAGATTATTCGTAGCGCAAGTTGATGATTTAAGAGATTTGCAAAAAGATGGTGATAATATGTATAAAATCGATAATTTAAACAAAATTAGAGATTTGCCAAATTCAAATGCCATTAAGCAAGGTTTTACTCAAGGTTCAAATGTTAATCCAGTTACAGAAATGGTAGGATTAATCGAAGCAAATAGAATGGTTGAGATGTATCAAAAAGTTATGACATCTCATATGGATGATTTAAATCAAGAAGCTATTAACAAATTAGCAAGTACTAAATAAAACTAAGGATAGATAAAATGTTAAGATCATTATATACAGCAGCATCAGGGATGGTATCACAACAAACACAAATTGATGTAACGTCAAATAATATTTCAAATGTTAATACAGTAGGTTATAAAAAATCGCGTGCAGAATTTGCAGATTTGATGTATCAAACGATGAAATACGCAGGTACTTCAACCTCAAGTACCACAAAACACCCAAGTGGTATAGAAGTGGGTCTTGGCTCAAGAGTGACAGCTGTGAGTAAAATTTTTAGTGAAGGTAGTTTAAAACAAACATCAACTTCAGGTCTTGATATGGCAATCGCTGGTAATAATGGCTTTTTCCAAATTCAAATGCCTGATGGAACTATAGCTTATACTAGAAATGGTCAATTTACCAAAGATGCTGAAGGAAATATTGTAAATTCAGATGGTTATAGACTTTTGCCGGAAATGACTATACCTGAGGATGCTACAGCTATTAACGTAGCAAGTGATGGAACGGTTTCTGTTATGCAGCCAGGAAATACAGCTGAAACTCAAATAGGTCAAATTGAGCTTGTAAATTTTATTAATCCGGCGGGCTTGCATGCTTTGGGAGATAATCTTTTAGTAGAAACTGATGCAAGTGGAGCACCTATTGCAGGTATAGCTGGAGAGAATGGATTTTCTGTAATCAAACATGGCTTTGTAGAGCTTAGTAATGTTCAGCTTGTAGAAGAAATGACTGATCTTATTACAGGGCAAAGAGCTTATGAGGCTGGCTCAAAAGCTATTACTACAAGCGATGATATGCTTGGAATTGTAAATCAATTAAAACGCTAGAATTAACTAGCGTTTTATAATATGCAAAAAATATTAAAAAATACTAAAAAACTCCTATTTATAAATACTTGTAAAATATTCTCTATTATAATTTAAATTTAAACTAATCATAGTAATATTTTATTTATGTATTCTTTTATACATAAATAAAACAATAACGAGGGATATAATGAACAGAAGGGACTTCATTAAAAATACCGCTATTGCTAGTGCTTGTGGTGTTGCAGGTCTTAGTGTTCCAAGTAGTGTACTTGCAAATACTGAGAATAAATGGCGTTGGGATAAGGCTGTTTGTAGATTTTGTGGTACAGGCTGTGGAATTTTAGTTGCAAGTTTAGATGGTAAAATTGTCGCTGTAAAAGGAGACCCAGCAGCTCCGGTAAATCGTGGATTAAATTGTATTAAAGGTTATTTTAATGCAAAAATCATGTATGGAGAAGACCGTTTAGTAACACCTTTACTTCGTGTAAATGCAAAAGGTGAGTTTGATAAAAAAGGAAAATTTCAACAAGTTTCTTGGCAAAGAGCTTTTGATGAAATGGAAAAACAATTCAAAAAAGCCTACAAAGAAAAAGGTGTGGAGGGGATTGGAATTTTTGCAAGTGGTCAATATACTATACAAGAAGGATATGCTGCTGCAAAATTAGTAAAAGCTGGTTTTAGATCCAACAATATAGACCCAAATGCACGTCATTGTATGGCTAGTGCTGTTGTTGGTTTTATGCAAACTTTTGGGGTTGATGAGCCTTCTGGTTGTTATGATGATATAGAGCTTACTGATACTATTATTACTTGGGGTGCAAATATGGCAGAAATGCATCCGATTTTATGGTCAAGGGTAAGTGATAGAAAATTAAGTAATTTAGATAAAGTTAAAATCGTAAATTTATCTACTTTTTCTAATAGAACTTCTCATATAGCAGATACTGAAATCATTTTCAAGCCAAATACTGATTTAGCTATTTGGAATTATATCGCTAGAGAGATTGTTTATAATCATCCTGAAGCTATGGATAAAGAATTTATTGAAAAACATTGTATTTTTACAACAGGTTATGCTGATATTGGTTATGGAATGAGAAATAATCCAAACCATCCTAAATTTAAAGCAAGTGAAAAAGATACCGTAGCAAAACAAAATGCTATTATTGTAGATGAAGAAGAAGCAGTATCTTTGGCTTATTTGGGTGTAAAAGCAGGCGATAAATTTGAAATGAAACACCAAAATGCTCCTGATGCGCATTGGGAAATTTCATTTGAAGATTTCAAAAAAGCTTTAGAGCCTTATACACTTGATTATGTTGCTAAAGTTGCTAAGGGTAATGAAGATGAAAGCATAGAAGAATTTAAGAAAAAACTTCAAGAATTAGCAAATTTATATATAGAAAAAAATAGAAAAGTTGTAAGCTTTTGGACTATGGGCTTTAATCAACACACAAGAGGTACTTGGGTAAATGAGCAAGCTTATATGGTGCATTTTTTACTTGGCAAACAAGCTAAGCCAGGAAGCGGTGCGTTTTCATTGACAGGGCAACCAAGTGCTTGTGGAACTGCAAGAGAAGTAGGGACTTTTTCGCATCGTTTACCTGCTGATATGGTGGTTGCAAATCCTAAACACAGAGAAATTAGTGAAAAAATTTGGAAAGTTCCTGCAAAAACGATTAATCCAAAACCAGGTGCTCCATACTTAAAAATCATGAGAGATTTAGAAGATGGAAATATCAAATTTGCTTGGGTACAAGTAAATAATCCTTGGCAAAACACTGCTAATGCAAACCACTGGATAGCAGCAGCTAGAGAAATGGATAATTTTATCGTTGTGAGTGATTGTTACCCAGGAATTAGTGCTAAGGTGGCAGATTTAATTTTACCAAGTGCTATGATTTATGAAAAATGGGGTGCTTATGGTAATGCTGAAAGAAGAACTCAACACTGGAAGCAACAAGTGCTGCCTGTAGGTGAAGCTATGAGTGATACTTGGCAAATCATGGAATTTGCAAAACGCTTTAAATTAAAAGAAGTTTGGGGCGAAACTAAGGTAAATGATAAGCTTACCCTACCAAGTGTTTTAGAAGAAGCTAAAGCTATGGGTTATAGCGAAGATGATACTTTATATGATGTATTATTTGCTAATAAAGAAGCAAAATCTTTTAAAGCAAACGATTCTATTGCAAAAGGATTTGATAATAGTGATGTTAATGGCGATGAAAGAAAAATTATAGGTAGTGACGGTAAAGAATTTGAAGGTTATGGATTTTTTGTACAAAAATATCTATGGGAAGAATACCGCAAATTTGGCTTAGGTCATGGACATGATTTAGCTGATTTTGATACTTATCATAAAGTAAGAGGTTTAAGATGGCCTGTGGTAAATGGTAAAGAAACCCAGTGGAGATTTAATACTAAATTTGATTATTATGCTAAAAAAGCTGCTCCAAATTCAGACTTTGCGTTTTATGGTGATTTTGCTAAAGAATTACCAAAAGGAGATTTACTAGCTCCACAAACTAAAGAAAAATACAGTTTAAAAAACAAAGTAAAAATTTTCTTTAGACCATTTATGAAAGCACCTGAAAAACCAAGCGAAGAATATCCATTCTGGTTGTGTACTGGTAGGGTTTTAGAGCATTGGCATAGTGGAACTATGACCATGAGGGTTCCTGAGCTTTTCCGTGCAGTACCTGAAGCACTTTGTTATATGAATGAAGATGATGCTAAGGCTATGAAAATTAATCAAGGTGATATTGTATGGGTAGAATCACGTCGTGGTAAAGTAAAAGCTAGAGTAGATTTTCGTGGTAGAAATAAACCTTCTAAAGGCCTTGTGTATGTGCCTTGGTTTGATGAGAATGTATATATAAACAAAGTTACACTAGATGCAACTTGTCCGTTGTCTAATCAAACAGATTTCAAAAAATGTGCCGTAAAAATTACTAAAGCATAAAAATGAAAAATAGAAGAGAATTTTTAGCCTTTGCTTTTAAGCTTTTATGCATAGGAAGCGGAAGTGCATTTTTGGCAAGTTTAGCATTTAGCTCAAATCAGGAGTATTTTTTAAGACCTCCTGGAGCAGATGATGAAAAAGAATTTTTATCAAAATGTATACGATGTGGACTTTGTGTAAAAGCCTGTCCTTATGATGTTTTAAAGTTAGCAAATTTAGAAAATAGTGCTAAAAATGGTACACCTTTTTTTGTAGCAAGAGAAAATCCTTGCAGGTTATGTGAGGATATACCTTGTATAAGAGATTGTCCTACAAATGCGCTAGATCATAAATATCTAGAGCAAAATAATGGAATTTATAAAACAAAAATGGGTATAGCTATAATTGATAGTGCAAGTTGTGTTGCTTATTGGGGAATTCAATGTGATGCATGTTATAGAGCTTGTCCTCTAATGGATAAAGCATTAAAACTTGAAACAAAACGCAACGAAAGAACAGCAAAGCATGCATTTTTACTACCTGTGGTAGATCATGAAGTGTGTGTTGGATGTGGGATTTGTGAAAAAGCTTGTATAACACAAAAAGCAGCCATTAAAGTTTTGCCTAGAGAATTTATTTTAGGAAAAGCTGGGGATAATTACATCAAAGGTTGGGATGAAAAAGATGAAAAGCGTTTACAAGATGTAAATATAGATAAAAATTTCAATAAAAATAAGGCTAAAGATTATCTTAACGATGGAGAATTGCTATGAAGTATCTTATTTTAAGAAGAATAGTGCAATTGTCTATTTTAACTTTTTTTTCTTTTGGTGTATTTAATTTTATATTAAAAGGAAATTTAAGCTCTTCGGTTTTATTTTCTTCGGTGCCACTAAGTGATCCTTTTGCATTTATTCAACTTGCTTTAGCAAGTTTGCAAGTAGATTTGATGGCTTTAAGTGGTGCTTTGATAGTATTTTTGTTTTATGCTATTTTTGCTGGAAGAGCGTTTTGTGCTTGGGTTTGTCCTGTCAATATCATTACTGATTTTGCTTATTTTATTAGAAATAAATTAGGTTTTAATCAAGCAAGAGTTTTTAATGTAAATAAAAATTTGCGTTATTATGTTTTAGCTTTTGTTTTGATTTTTTCTTTTCTTTTTTCTTTTCCTGTTTTTGAGGAATTTTCTTATATAGGAATAATCCAAAGAGGGGTTATTTTCGGTGGTGTTTCTTGGCTTTTTATGGCTTTGATCATTTTTTGTATAGATACATTTTTTAGTCCAAGATTTACTTGTTCGCATTTTTGTCCTTTAGGGGCTTTTTGGGCTTTAAGTTCGCATTTTTCATTGTTAAAAGTAAGATATAGCTTACAAAAATGCACTAAGTGTTATAAATGTCTTGGAGTGTGCCCTGAAAAACAAGTGCTTTGGATGATAGGTAAAGAAAATCAAGATGTAAAATCAGGTGAGTGTATAAGATGTGGAAAATGTATTGATATTTGCGGTGATGATGCTTTAGGTTTTAGTATAATAAATTTAAGGAGAGAAAATGAAAAATAAAATCTTTTTATCCTTAGCAGCAGCTGTTTTAATAAGTGCTTGTGGGCTTGCTGTTAAAAGTGTTGATTCAAAAGATATAGGTTTAAGAAAAACAAGTTTAGAAAGTGAAAATGTAGAATTATTGGATGCAAAATATTCTCAAGCAGTGGCTGGTGAATCTGTTTTGATTGAAAGATCGTTCGAAAATGCTCCGCCATTAATCCCGCACACTTTAGAGGATATGCTTCCAATTACTAAGGATAATAATATTTGCTTAAGTTGTCATGATAAGACTATTGCTAAAGATGTTGGAGCTACACCACTTCCAAGTAGTCATTATTTTGATTTAAGAAAAAACAAATCTACTAAAGATATGATAAGCGATGCAAGATTTAATTGTACGCAATGTCATGTGCCACAAAGTGATGCTAAACCTTTGGTAGGAAATAGCTTTGAAGCAAAATTTAAAAGCGAAGAATTAAAGAAAAAATCTAATCTTTTAGATGTTTTAAATGAAGGTGTAAAATAAAATTATGAAAAAAATATTTTTAATCTTACTAATGAGTATTTATGCATTGAGTTATGAGCTTAAGCTTGATTCAAATTTAAACGCTTTAAAGCTTGTTGATAATAGTTTGCTTATAGGACTTGATAATGGAGAAATAAAACAATATTTCCTTAAAGATAAAAAAATGCAAAAAATCATTCGGCTAGATAAGATTAAAAATTTTTACGAAGAAAATCTTAGCCCCAGAATTTATAGTATTGATTACTTAAATGGGGCTATTTTGATTTTAAGTGAAGGTGATTTTGGAAGTAAAAAATTATATGTTTATAAAAATAAACAACTTTTAAGCTATGATTTAGCTAATGATGGAGCAAAAAAAGCTTTGTTTTTAGATGATAATACTATTTTATTGGCCTTGCTAGGTTCTAATATAGAGCTTTTTGATCTAAAAACAAAAAGCGTTGTAAAAAATTTTACTTTTTCTAGTTCAAGCTTAAGTGATGTGGTTTTAAATGAAACTAAAACTCAATTAGTGGCAGGTTTTGAAAGTGGTGAACTAATGCTTTTTGATGTGAAGAAATGGCAAAAAATAAAAAGTTATAAAAATGTTCACAAGGATAATATTTATCAACTTGATTTTAAAAACACAATTATTGCAAGCTGTAGTACTGATAGAAAATTGGGTATAGTGCAAAATGATCAAGAAAAAAATATAGAAAGAGATTTTTTGATTTATACTTGTGCTTTAAATGAAAATGGTTCTATAGCGGCTTTTGGAGATAATGAAAAAAATATTATAGAACTTATAGATACTAAAAATTTAAAAACGATAAAAAAATTCCAAAATAAAGATTTTTTGCTAGAATATCTTATATTTTTAAATGATCATGAGTTTATTAGTGCAGGTTATGAAGATAAAATTATATTTTGGAGCATAGATGAATCTTTCTAGTGTGTTGATTTTAACCAAAGAAGAAAAAGTAGAAAAACTCAAAGAGCAAATTCAAAAAACACCTTGTTGTAGCGTGGAATTAGCTCAGGATGAAAAAATTATAGTAGTAATAGAAAGTGAAAATTTAGATGATGAGTTAAAAGCATATAAACAATTAGAACAGCTTGATGGGGTAGTGAGTATTAATATGGTTTTTTCTTATCAGGACTTAGACGAAGAAAGAGAAAAAATTTTAAAAGCAAATTTTGAGGCAAATGCTTTTGATGAGAATTTAAAAAAAGATAATATAGAATACTATGGCAATGTCTTTAGAAAGTATTGATTATGGTTTTTTTGATTCCTTTGATTTTTATCATTTCTTCTGTTTTTATTATTGATCATTTTTATTTTTCTAAGGAAAATGAAGTAGTAAAACAACAAAAGCAAATAGAACAAAAAAATATTAAGCAAGATAAACAAAAATACCTTGAAAATATATTAAATCAAAAATAATCATGTATACACAAATTTCATATAAAAAATTCTTTTGGATTAATATTTTAGTTGTAATTACCCTTGCTTTAAATTTAAGAGCACCTATAACCTCTATAGGTCCTATGATAGAATACATTCAAGAATATTATAAGATAAATTCAGCCCTAGCAGGAATGCTTACAACTTTACCTTTGATAGCCTTTGGGCTTATATCTTTTTTCGTGGCGTATTTTTCGCAAATTAAAGCTTTGTTTTTTGCTTTGTGTTTAATTGTTTTTGGAGAGTTTATTAGAAGTTATGGGGGTAATATAGGTTTATTTTCTGGGGTTTTTCTAATTGGGGCAGGCATTGCAATAGCTAATGTTTTATTACCTTCTTTTGTAAAAGAAAAATTTGCAAAAAATGCTTATAAAATAATGGGTTTATATGGATCAATTATAGGTTTATCTTCAATTGCTGGAGTGGCTTTATCGCTTCCTTTGCTTAAAATTTTTGAGGTGCCTCAAGCTATGTTTTTTTGGGTTGTTTTAGCTTTGATTGCTTTGATTTTTTATTTTCCGCATTTGAAAAACAAAAGATTATTGCGTCCTAAGAAGAAAAACATCAATAAAATAAATCTTTTTTTGAATTTAACAGCTTGGAAAGTTACTATTGTAATGGGACTGCAAAGTTTTTTATCTTATAGTCTTTTTGCTTGGCTTAGTGTGATGATAAGTGAAAAAGGTTTTGGAATTGATTTTGGTTCTAATGTTTTATTACTTTCTCAAATCATAGGTATGCCTGTGGCGTTTTTATTGCCTATTGTTTTAGGAAGACTAAGAGCTCATGCTAAGGGTTTTGTTATTATAATATTAGGTTTTTTATATGTTTTAAGTTTTATTTTGGTGTTTTTTTGTGATGTAAAATTAGTATTGTTGTTAGCAGCTATTTTCTTAGGTTTTGCATCTAGTGGGGTTTTTACAATTTCATTATTGTTTATTGCTATAAAAAGTTCAACTTCTTTTATAGCAGCTAAACTTTCTGCCATGTCACAAGGCATAGGGTATTTAATAGCAGCTCAAGCACCTTGGATTATAGGTATGCTCCATGATAGTTTTGGAAATTTTACTTTAGGCTTTATCATGCTTATTACAGTAGCTATAATACTTAATATTTTTGTATTTTTAGCATATAAAGCTCCTGTGATTAAGTAAAAATTAAAATAAATTAAAGTCTTTTTTGTTAGAATTTTGACATTTTATTTTTTGTGAGTTGATAATGCGATATACAGTAACAGAAGCTTCTATTTATGAGGCGCAAGGTTTAAAAGATGAAGCTTTGGAGATTTATAAAAATATATTAAAACAAGATCCGCAAAATAAAAATGCCATTGATGCTATAAGGCGTTTAAGTGGTTTGCGTTCTAATCATGAAGATTTAAATTATGATATGCTTGATTTTTTTGTTAATATGAAAAGCGAAGAAGAAATTAATGAATTTAAAAGGTGGTTAATAAAACTATGAATATAGAAGATTTAGCAAAAATGGCCATAAGTGAAGTTAATTCGGAGTTAGATAATAAAAAAAGTAAAAATGATGAATTTACTCCTATGGTAGAGGAAATTACTCAAGAAAAAAATACTAATATCCAAGAAGATAAAATAAAAAAAGAGATTAATCAAGTTGCGCAAGAATTGATCCAAGAATTAGATGATTTAGAAGTAAAAGTTAAAGAAGATAAACAAGCTATGACTATTAAGGTTGAAGCTTTAGAGGAAAAAGAAGAAAGTATTATAAATAATGAAGAATTTTTCTTAAAAAATATCAGAGAGCGTATTTTGGTTTTATTTGAAGGATTAAAAAATACTAAAGATGAGCATATAGAAAAAAGACTAGATATTACAATTACTTTTTTAGAGTTTTTACTTGCAAAGATTGAAGATAGACTTAAAAAATGATCATGATTTTTTAAGAATTAAAAATATACTTAAACCTTACACACAAAGAGCTTATTTGGTAGGTGGTTGTGTAAGGAATTCTTTTTTAGATTTATCTAGTGATGATTATGATATAGAAATTTATGATATTGAGCCTAAGCTTTTTGATGAGCTTATGCAAAAACTTGGTGCAAATGGAGTAGGAAAAAGTTTTTTTGTATATAAATACAAAAAATTTGATTTAGCTCTAGCGCGTTATGAAAATAAAATTTCTACAGGCCATAGAGGTTTTGAGGTTAAAGTTTGTAATGATGAACAAGAAGGAGCTAAAAGAAGGGATTTTACCGTTAATGCATTGATGGTAAATATTTTTGATTTTAAGTTTTTAGATTTTTTTAATGGTTTGCAAGATTTGCAAGCAAAGATTATAAGACATATTGATGATGTAAGTTTTGTTGAAGATAGTTTAAGGGTACTTCGTGGAATTTCTTTTGCGTGCAGGTTTGATTTAACAATTGCAAAAAAAAGTTTAAAATTAATGCAAACTATGGATATAGGCGATTTATCTAAAGAGCGTATTAATAATGAACTTTATAAAATTTTTAAAACTTCAAGACTAAATAAAGCTTATGAGTATTTCAAAATTTTAAATTTAGAAGAAAAAATATTTTTTTATCAAAGCTGTAATGAAGAATTTGAAAAACTTTTAGAGCATAGTCAAAAATTAATTTATGATGAGGCTTTGTATTTATATTTGTATTTGAATTTTTTTCATATAAATAAAGAGGAATTTTTCAATAAAACAAAATTAAAAAAAGAACTATTAAAAAAATGTGAACAAGAATTTATTTTAGGTAAAATTGATGATTTTAATTTAGCTAAAATTGCTTTAAAAATACCACTTTGCAAATGGCTTGGACTTTGGGATAATGAGCGTATGGCACAAGCAAAGAAATTAAATTTATATTATCATGCTTTTAAAAGTAAAATTAGTGCAAATGATTTACTAAAGGAAGGATTTAGTGGGAAAGAGCTTGGGATTGAGCTTGAAAAAAGAAGATTACAAGAATTAAAAAACTATATAAAGGAGCAAAAATGAATGAATATATTTTAAAAATTTCAAGTAGTGATGAAAAAGGATTGATTTATAGAATTTCAGATGTTATTTTTAAATATAGAATCAACATTATAAAAAATGATGAATTTGTTGGAGAAAATCGTTTCTTCTTTAGGGCGCATTTAGAAGGTGATCTTGATATAAAAGCTTTTAAGGGAACGCTTGAAGCTATGCTTCCTGATAATGCACAAATTGAAATTACACCAAAGAGAAAAAAAGATATTATTGTTTTAGCTACCAAAGAAACTCATTGTTTGGGCGAATTACTTATCCGCCAATTTAGCGGGGAATTTAACGCAAATATTAAAGCAGTTATTGCAAATTATGAGGTGTTAAAACCTTTAGTGGATAAATTTAACATACCTTTTCATACTATTTTAGCGCAGGATTTAAGTAGGCAAGAGCATGAAGAAAAATTACTAGAGTGTTTAAAACAATACGAGTTTGATTATATTGTTTTAGCAAAATATATGAGAATATTATCTCCATCTTTTGTGGAGCATTTTGAAGGAAAGATTATTAATATCCACCATTCTTTTTTACCTGCATTTATAGGAGCTAATCCTTATAAGCAAGCTTATGAAAGAGGGGTAAAGATTATAGGCGCAACAGCACATTTTGTAAATAATAACTTAGATGAGGGACCAATTATCACTCAAGATGTTATACCAGTTACTCATGAATATTCTTGGCAGGCTATGCAACAAGCAGGACGTAATGTGGAAAAAAATGTTTTTTCTAAGGCTTTGGATTTGGTCTTTGATGATAGGATTTTTATACACGAAAATAAAACGATAGTGTTTTAAATTTTTGATGCCAAAAAGGCATCAAAAATTAGCAAGAATAACAAGTTTTAAACTCATATGCAGTTGGTCTAGCTTCTACAGGCCATACTTGGGTTTCAAATTTCATATGTTGATAATCATCAATAAACACATCACTCATAACAGGTTTTAAGAAAGCATTTTTTCTAATGAGTGCTTCTAAAGATCCTCTTAAAGTATGAGGTAATTGCTCTATACCTTTTTCTCTAATCTCATCTAGGGTTAGTGCAAATAAATTTTCATCCATAGGGCCAACCGGTATGGTTTTGTTTTTAATACCATCAAGTCCTGCCATAAGTAAGCTTGTAAAAGCTAGGTAAGGATTAGAAGTGCTATCAGGAAATCTAATTTCTACTCTTGCGCTTTTTTCGTTAATACCATAAGGAACGCGACAACTTGCAGAGCGATTTTGACAAGAATAAGTTAAAATGCAAGGTGCTTCAAAACCTGGAACTATTCTTTTATAGGAATTTGAGCTAGGATTGGTAAATGCGGCAACACTTCTTGCATTAGCTAAAATTCCACCGATGTAATTAATCGCACATTCGCTTAATTTTCCATAGCCTTCTTTATCATAGAATAAATTTACTCCATCTTTCCAAAGACTCATATGTACATGCATACCACTTCCATTATCTCCATAGAGTGGCTTTGGCATAAAGGTTGCTGTTTTTCCATTTAAATGTGCTACCATTTTTACTACATATTTGTAAATTTGTACATTATCAGCAGCTTCAACTAAATTTCCAAATTCTACACCAATCTCAGCTTGTCCTTGTGCTACTTCATGGTGATGTACGAAAGTTTTTAAACCCACTCTTTCTAAAACTTGCACCATTTCAGCTCTAATATCTATACTAGAATCAATAGGACTTACAGGAAAATATCCGCCTTTATTTCTTGGGCGATGTCCGCTATTGTAACTATCTGTGAAATCTTTATTATCATTCCATTCACCTTCTTCAGTATCTACTTCATATTTTGCACAATGAGAAGAATCAACTATTTTTACATTATCAAAAATAAAAAATTCATTTTCAGGACCAAAATAAGCTGTATCGGCGATATTGCTTGTACTTAAGTGTTGCATTGCTTTTTTGGCAATACTTCTTGGACATTTTTCATACATTTGATCTTTATAAATATCATATACATCACAAATTACTATGATAGTAGGATCTGCTGTAAATGGATCTAAGAATGCGCTTTCTACATCAGGTTTTAAAATCATATCCGATTTTTCTATAGGTTGCCAACCGTGTAAAGAGCTTGCATCAAAAGGAATTCCATTTTCAAAAGTTTTATCATCAATTGCTTTTATATTGTAAGTAATATGGTGCCAAGTGCCTATCATATCAGTAAATCTAAAATCAACAAATAAAACCTCATGTTCTTGACAATAACTAAAAAACTCACCAATGTTATTTACAAACTTACCCATTTCCTCTCCTTTTTAATAGGTATTAATTTATTTTTTAAGATTGTAGTATATTTTTATTAAATTAAGTTTAAATTAATATTTTTTTTATGGTCAAATACAAAAAAATATTAATTTATATAATTAATTAACAAAATTAATATTGGTTTATATTTTTTTATAATATAATTTCACATTAGTTTTTTATATTAAAAAGGTGTAAAAATGACTCAAGAAGAATTAGATGCTTTAATGAATAGCACTGAAGATTTAGATCTTGATTCTGTAGAAGAAACAGAAACAAAGCCTGAAACAGAGTATGAAGATGAGGAAAAAAATAAACAAATTGTTGATGCAATGATTAATGGTGATTATAAAGCAAGAGCAGATATGGCATGGCCACCACCACCACCTAGCAAAGAACATAAAGTTGTGCATCAGCTTGATGATGTTACAAGAGATAGTGAAATCAAAGCTACTGAAATGATGGAAAAGTTAGAAATTATTAATGATTTCTTTGCAAATTCAGAAAATGAGCTTTGTGTAATTAGTGATGCTCTGAATAAAAATATAGAAATTTTTGAAAAGCTAAATGCAAAATTTCCTAATGTTGTAAGCTTTAAAGAAGCCATAGAAACTAACAATAATGCTAAAAATATTATAGATGAAATCACGGGTTGTTTGCAAACTGGACAAGATGAAGTTATGATGGCAATGGATGCTATGCAATACCAAGATATTCACCGTCAAAAAATCGAACGTGTTATTAATGTTATGAGAGCTTTAAGTAGATATATGAGTAGTTTATTTGAAGGTAAAATTGATGATGAAAAACGCGTGGGATCTGCTGTGCATATCGAAGGAGATACAACTGCAGATGTTGTAAGCAATGATGATATTGAGGCATTAATCGCAAGTTTAGGCAAAAAATGATTATTCCTGAAATAGTAGCTCCTGTGGGAAATTTTACAAAATTAAAAATAGCGTTGGCTTATGGAGCTGATGCTGTTTATGCGGGAGTGAGTAATTTTTCATTAAGAGCAAGAACTGCTAGAGATTTCAATTATGAAACTTTTAAAGAGGCTATTGATTATACTCATACAAGAGGAAAAAAAATTTATGTAACCATTAATGGTTTTCATTTTAGTTCACAAATTGAAGGTTTAAAAAGGCATATTTTAAAATTAAAAGAAATGAAACCTGATGCTTTTATAGTAGCTTCTGTAGGTGCTATGCGTTTAGTTAAAGAACTTGCACCTGAAATCAATCTTCATGTATCCACTCAAGCTAATATTTTAAACTATTTAGACGCTCAAGTCTATAAAGACATGGGAGCTAAGCGTGTTGTTATAGCAAGAGAGCTTGGCTTAAAAGATGCAAAAGATTTGAAAAACAATTGTGATATCGAGCTTGAAAGTTTTGTGCATGGCTCTATGTGCTTTGCATATTCTGGTAGATGTTTAATAAGCTCAGTACAAAGTGGACGCATGAGCAATCGTGGTTCTTGCGCAAATGATTGTAGATTTAATTATGAGCTTTATGCGAAAAATCCAGAGACAAATACACTTTTTAGATTAGAAGAAGATGAAAATGGCACACATGTATTTAATTCTAAAGATTTAAATTTAAGCTCATATATTCAAAAGATTATGCAAGAAAATTGTATTCATGCTTTTAAAATAGAAGGAAGAACAAAAAGTGAGTATTATGTAGCTTTAACTACAAGAACATATAAAATGGCAGTGCAAGATGTATTGGAAGACACTTTTGATGCTGCTAAATATGAAAAAGAAATCCATACTTTAAAACACAGAGGCTTTACGGATGGATATTTAGTCTCAAGAGCTTATGAAAAAACCGACTCTATTAATCACAATACAAGCATAGAAGAAGGAACTCATCAAGTGCATGCTATTAGTGAAGATGGTGAGTTTTTTAAATGTAAAGGCAAGATAGAATTAAACAAAGAGTATGAAATTTTAGCTCCGGTTAATTCTAATATAGAATTAGGAGAAAATAAACTAGGTTTAATCTATGAAAATGATGGTAAGAAATTTATAGTTTTTAAGCAATTATTGGCCAAAAATAATAAAGAATTTAGTGAAATTCATAGTGGTAATGAAAATGAAATTACTTTACCGTTTAAGCTTCCAGAATTTAGCTTTTTAAGAAGGAGTGTTGAATGAAATTTGTTTCTATATTGATGGGAAGTAAGAGTGATTATGATGTAGTGAAAGAAGCTTTGGGAATTTTGGAAAAATTTGATGTTAAATATGAAATTTTAATCACTTCAGCACACAGAAGTCCTCAAAGAACCCAAGAATACATCAAAAATGCCGAAGAAAAAGGTGCAAAAGTATTTATTGCAGCAGCAGGTATGGCAGCACATTTAGCAGGAGCTGTTGCAGCACATACAACAAAACCTGTTTTAGGCATACCTATGCCAGGAAGTAATTTAGCAAGTATGGACTCTTTATTTTCTACTGTGCAAATGCCAAGTGGAATTCCTGTCGCAACTTTGGCTATAGGTAAAGCAGGGGCTATTAATGCAGCTTATTTAGCTGTACAAATTTTAGCTATAGAGGATGAATCTTTAGCACAAAAATTATTAGAAGATAGAAAAAAACAACAAGAAAAATTAATTCAAGATTCTAGTACAATTGAAGTTTTTCTTTAAGGAGTATTTATGCAAACTTACTTGAAGTTAAAAGAATTTTGTCAATTAGTGCATTTATCTGAAGATGTTGTAAAAGGAATGATGGCAAATGGTGCTTTAAATTTCAAAGAAGAAGAGGGTGAAATTTATATTGAGGCTAATCAAGGAACATTTAGTGTGGTTCCAACAAGCTCAAAGCAACCTGCTATGGTAAATTCTATGACTTTAGCAGGAGAAAGTTTTGTAGAAAAAACCATAGGAACTATTTTAAACTTACACGAAAAAGTTCTTGATGCTAAAGATGAGACCTTAGAAGCTTTAAAGGGTGAGAATAAATTTTTAAAAGATGCTCTTTATTCTATGCAAGAACTTTATGATGAAGATAGAAAAACCATAGAAAATCTTAACGAGCAACTCAAATATGCGCGCAATGAAGTGGAATTTCTAAAAAGAAAATATAAAATGATGTGGAATAAAACAGTAGAGTTATATGCAAATTCACCTGAAAAGCCAGAAGAAATAAAGGAAGAAAAATGACTTTTTCTCAAATGATATTAAACTTACAAGAATTTTGGCAAAAACAAGGTTGTACCATTATGCAACCTTATGATTTTCCATCAGGTGCAGGGACTTTTCACCCTGCAACTTTTTTAAGAAGTTTGGGTAAAAAACCTTGGGCAGCTGCTTATGTAGCACCAAGTAGAAGACCAACTGATGGAAGATATGGTGAAAATCCTAATAGACTAGGTGCTTATTATCAATTTCAAGTTTTGATTAAACCAAGCCCTGATAACATCCAAGAATTATATTTAAAAAGTTTAGAAAATTTAGGTTTTGATTTAAAATCACATGATATTCGTTTTGTTGAGGATAACTGGGAGAGTCCAAGTTTAGGTGCTTGGGGTCTGGGTTGGGAAGTTTGGCTTGATGGCATGGAAGTAACACAATTTACTTATTTTCAACAAGTTGGCGGTATAAGCGTAGATTTAGTAAGTGCTGAAATTACCTATGGCTTAGAAAGACTCGCAATGTATTTGCAAGATGTAGATAATGTATATGACATAGTTTGGAATGAATTTAACGGTGAAAAAATTACTTATAAAGATGTTCATAAGCAAGGTGAGTTTGAATTTAGTAAATATAATTTTGAAGTAAGTGATGTTAAAACTTTAAATGTGCAATTTGAAAATGCCTATAATGAGTGTAAGAATGCATTAGAAGCAAAGCTTGCTTTACCCGCGTATGATTATTGTATGTTAGCAGCGCACACTTTTAATTTGCTTGATGCAAGAGGAGCTATTTCAGTAACTCAAAGACAAGACTTTATGCTTAAAATTAGAGAATTATCTAAAAATTGTGCTTTGGTGTATAAAGAAAGTTTAGATGAAAATTAAAGAAATTTATGATTATTTGAATACTATTAGCCCATTTAGTACGCAAAGTTCATGGGATAATAGTGGCCTATTACTTGGAACTTTAGATCAAGAAATAAATCAAATTTATCTTGCTCTTGATGTGGATATGCATTTAATTGAAAATGCACGTGAAAATTCACTTTTTATAGTTCATCATCCTTTGATTTTTAAAGGTTTAAAAAACTTAAGCGGGGTGTTTTATCCGCAAAATATTCTTACTAAAATGATACAAAAAAACATAGCTTTAATTGCTATGCACACGAATTTTGACTTAAGTCATTTAAATGCTTATTTTGCTCGTGAAATTTTAGGTTTTAAGATTAAAGAACAAAATGAGTTTTTAATTTATTGTGATGTTGATTTTAAATTTAGTGATTTAATTAATCATGTGAAAAAAAGTTTAAAGCTTGATTGTATAAGAGTTGTAAATGCAGGTAATGAGAAAATTAAAACTTTAGCAATATGTACAGGCAGTGGAGGAGATTTAATTTCTAGTATTAAGGCAGATTGCTTTTTAAGTGGAGATTTTAAATATCATCAAGCTTTGGAAAGTTATCATAATAAACTTAGTTTGATTGATATAGGACACTATGAAAGCGAATCTTGTTTTGGTAAAATTTTAGCAAAAGATTTGCAAAAATTTCATTTAGAAGTTATAATATCAGTTTCAAAAAATCCATTTCAATATTTTTAAGGAAAATTTCAATGAGTAAATATTTAGAACAACTTATAGCTTTATCGCAAATTGATAAAGAACTTGATGGTTTTGCAAATAAAGTAGAAGATGCTACAAAAGATTTAAAAGAAAAACGCAATTTACTTGATAAAACAGAAGAAGAAATTGCAGGTTTTGAGAAAGATATTAAAGATATAGAAAATCAAAAAATTCAAAACAACAATCATATTGCAGAATTTGGTGTAAAAATAAAAGAAATAGCCAAAAAAAGTGCAGCAGTAAAAACTGAAAAAGAAGCAAATGCTTTAAAAATTGAAGAGGATATAGCCAAAGAACAACTTGATGCAGCAAATGAAGAAATTGAAAGATTGGATAAAATTTTAGAAAATAAAGAAAAGTTTATACAAGAATTGCAAGCTAAAAGAAGCGAACTTGAAAATGAAGTGGATCAAATCGATGCTCAAACTAAAACTGTTTTAGTGGATATTGAAAAAGAAAGATTACAAATTTATGATAAAAAGGTAAAATTAGTAGGTGAAATAAATCAAAAAGTTTTAACTTTTTATGAAAAAATTAGAAAATGGGCGGGAAATACTGCAGTAGTTCCTGTAAAAAAACATGCTTGTTATGGCTGTTTTATGAGAATTTATGATAAAACTTATTTGGCTGTTTTAAAAGGTGATGAAATCATAACTTGCCCACATTGTGGAAGAATTTTATACAAAGAAAAAGAAGAAAATCAAAATTGATTTTTTTTTATTATATTTTTGCTGTGATTATATATATAATTGCAGCTCCTTTTTTATTGATTTTAAGTTTTTGTAAGGAAAAGTATAAAATATCATTAAAATCAAGATTCTTTCTTTACAAAAATTTAAGGCAAAAACAAGGTGATGTGTATTTTCATGCTTGTTCTTTTGGTGAAATTAAAAGCCTTATTCCTTTAATAAAACTTTTTCCAGCTTGTAAAATTTCAACCATAACTCAAACTGGTTTTAGTGAAGCTTTAAAATATTCTAAAAAAGTAAATTTTTTCCCTTTTGAGATTTTTGTACCTTTTTGGATGAGACCTTGTAAAGTTTTGGTTATTTTTGAAGCAGAGCTTTGGCTTATGCTTGTGTTTATGGCTAAATTTTATAATGCAAAAGTTGTTTTATTAAATGCTAGAATTAGCGATAGATCTTTAAAAAACTATAAGCGTTTTAGCTTTTTTTATCGTTTGATTTTTAAATATATTGATGTTGTGTTTGCACAAAGTCAAAAAGACAAAGAAAGATTAGAATGCTTGGGCGCTAAAAATGTTATAGCATATAAAAATATCAAAGCTAATATAAAACAAGAACAAGTGAAAAACTATTCCAAGCCCAAAGTTAGGATTATTATATTTGCTAGTACACATGAAAATGAAGAACGATTATTACTTAATGAAATTAATTTAGAAGAAAACGATAAATTGATTATCGCCCCAAGACATCCAGAGCGTTTTGGCGAGGTTGAGGGAATTTTAAAAGATTTTTGTCAAAAAAACCACTATAATATGCAAAAATTTTCAGACTTTACTTTAAGCGAAAATAATTTTGCAAATTTTTTTAATGCCAAATGTTTGTTGCTAGATACTTTAGGTGAGCTAGAAAGTTTTTATAAGATTAGTGATGTGGTTTTTTTATGCGGCTCTTTTGTAGATAATATAGGTGGGCATAATCCTATAGAGGCAGCTAGATGGAATAATGTTATTATCTCAGGGAAATATTATTTTAATCAAGAAAGTTTATATCAAGAAGTTGATGGTTTGTATATTTGTGAGAGTGCAAAAGATATAAATGTTTTTTTAAAGCAAAAATTACCACAAGCACAACTTAAAGAACAAAGTGATTTAAATGAAATTATATTAAGCATAAAAGAAGGTTTAGATGCAAGAAAAAGCTTATAAATTGCTTGCAATGCAAGAAAAAATTTCTAATAACACAGCAAAGGATTTGATTGACAAAGGCTGTGTTTTTGCTATGGGTAAAAAGGTTGTTATAGCTAGAGCTTTAATGAGTTCTAAAACAAGATTTGTTGTGCAAAAAATAAAAAAAGCAAAAATACTTTTTGAAGATGATAAAATCATAGCTTTAAATAAGCCTTATGGAGAGATTAGTGAGAATTTAGAAGGTATTTATAATGCTAAATTAATCAATAGACTTGATAAGGAAACAAGTGGAGTTTTACTTTTAAGTAAAGATGAGGAATTTAGACTAAAATGCATTCAAGAATACAAAAAACAAAATGTTTATAAAAGTTATTTAGCTATTGTTGATGGAGTGATTGCTGAAGAACTTGAAATTTGTGAAAAAATAACTACTATAAAAAATAAATCCGGAGCTTTTAGTAAAATCGATAAATTTGGCTTAGAAGCTCATACTCAGGTTATACCTTTAATGGTAAATGCTAAAAAAACCTTAATAAAAGCAGTCATTAAAACAGGTAGAACACATCAAATTAGAGTGCATTTAAATCATATAAAACATGGTATTATAGGTGATGAAAAATATGCAAAAATTAGCTCTTCTAGAATGTATTTGCATTCATATGAAACGCATATTTTTGATTATCAATTTAAAGCCTTACTTGATGAGAGCTTCAATACTTATGGTTTTGAAATAAAAAATTTAAATTTTTAAAGGCGTTTAAAGCTAAAAGGGTTTATAATTTAGCTTTTTAAAATTTTAATAAAGGGAAAATAAAGTGTTTGAAATAGTTAGTGAGTCATTTAAATCCGCAGTTAATAAACTTCGTTTTGTTGATGATGAAAAAGCTTTAAAAAATGCTCTTGACACTTTAAAAAAAGCCCTTTTAAAAGCAGATGTACATCATAAAGTTACTAAAGAATTACTTACTTTAGTAGAAAATGATGTAAAAATTAATGGTATAGGTCAAAAACAATTTTTAGACTCAATTAAGAAAAATTTAGAAGAAATTCTTAGTGTTAAAGGTAAAAATCAAGGTTTTGTATTTGCTAGTAAGCCACCTACGGTTGTTTTGATGTGTGGTTTACAAGGTGGTGGTAAAACTACTACTACGGTAAAAATTGCTAATTATTTAAAGTTAAGAAATAAAAAAGTACTAATTGCTGCATGTGATTTGCAAAGATTAGCTGCAGTAGAACAGCTAAGACAACTCACTCAAGCTAATGAGCTTGATTTATTTTTCATAGAAAATGAAAGCAATCCTTTAAATGTTGCTAAACAAGCTTTGGAAAAAGCAAAAAATTCTATGTATGATGTTTTGCTTGTAGATACTGCCGGCCGTTTAGCAATTGATACGGCTTTGATGAATGAGCTTAAAGATGTAAAAGCTATTTTAAATCCTGATGAAGTATTTTATGTAGCTGATGCTATGAGTGGTCAAGATGGAGTTAAAACAGCAAGTAGTTTTAATGAGGCTTTAGAAATTACAGGGGTTATTTTAAGTAAATTTGATGCAGATACTAAAGGTGGTGTTGCGCTAGGCATAGCAAAACAAATTGGTGTACCTTTAAGATTTATTGGTGTTGGTGAGAAAGTAGCTGATTTAGAAGTATTTATCCCTGATAGAATTGTTAATCGTATCATGGGCGAGGGTGATTTAGCGACTTTGGCTGAAAAAACTGCAACCATTATTGATGAAAAAGAAGCAAAAAAACTTAATAAGAAAATTAAAAAAGGTGAATTTAATTTTAATGACTTTTTAAATCAAATGGAAAGTGTTAAAAAACTTGGTAGTATGAAATCAATCATTGGTATGATACCTGGTTTATCATCTATGGCAGCAAATATTAAAGATATTGATTTGGATAATTCTAAAGAAATTATTCATATTAAGGCAATGATTTCATCAATGACACCAAAAGAAAGAGAAAATCCTGATTTGTTAAATAACGCAAGAAAGCGTCGTATTGCAGAGGGTGCTGGTTTATCTCAAATGGAAGTAAATCGCTTTTTAAAACAATTTAGTAATGCAGCTAAGTTGGCAAAGAAATTTTCAAACAAAAAAGGAATGGAAAACTTTATGAATATGTTGCAGCAAGCTAAAAGACCGCAATAATTAAAGCTTTTTTATGGATATATGAGTTAAAATATCTATAACAAAATTTTAATTTTTTTAGGAGTATTAAAATGACAGTAATCAGACTTACAAAAATGGGACGTAAAAAAAGACCATTTTATCGTATAGTTGTAACTGATAGTAGAAAAAGACGCGATGGTAGCTGGATAGAAAGCATTGGATATTACAATCCTATGGTTGAACCTGAAGTGGTAAAATTTGATGCTGAGCGTTTAGCTTATTGGAAAAGCGTAGGTGCTAAATTAAGCGATAGAGTAGCAGCTATTACAAGCAAATAAAAATGGTTGAGAATTTTTTAAGAGAATACGCAAAATTAATTGTTGATTTTCCTGAAAAAGTTGATATACAAAGACAAAATTTAGAAAATAATTTTGCTGAAATTATCATTTATGTCGATCCATCTGATACTGGTAAGTTGATCGGAAAAAATGGAAAATTAATCAACGCAATAAAAACAGTCATTATGGCTTACAAAGTTAAAGATGCAACTTCATATCGTATAACGGTAAAAGCCATTGAAGAATGATTTGATCCAAGTTGCTAAACTTGGGAAAAGTGTTGGTTTAAAAGGTTATGTAAAATTACATAATCTTAGTGATTTTTATGAGCAGTTTAAAATAGGTGCTAAATTTTTTGATATTAATCAAAAAATTTACACCATAAAGGCTTTTGATAAAACTAGATCTTTAGTTCTATTTGAAGGTTTTGAGAGTGTTGAAGCTGCCAAAACCTTAACTAATATTACTCTTTTTCAAACTATTGAAGCTACAAAAGAAATTTGTAAATTAAAAAAAGATGAGTATTTTTATTTTGATATAATTGGATGTGATATTATTGAAAATGAGCAAAAATTAGGTGTAGTTGAAGACATTTTAGAAAATGGAGCAGGATTTTTATTTTGTATAAAATGTGATGAAAAACTACAGACAAAGGTTAAAAACTTTTATATTCCTTATGTTAATAAATATATTCAAAAAGTTGATGTAGAAAATAAAAAAATATTCACGCAATCTGCTTTAGATATTTTAGAAAATTCATGAAATATACTTTTGTAAGTTTATTCCCAGAGCTTATTGAGCCTTATTTTCAAACTTCTATTTTAGCAAGGGCAAAAGAAAAAGGGATATTAGAATTTGCTTTTGTTAATCCTAGAAGTTTTACCACAAACAAGCACTTTAAAGTAGATGATTATAAAATAGGAGGAGGCGCAGGGCTTTTGTTGCAAGCTCAGCCTTTGTATGATTGCTTAAGGCATATTAAAAAGCAAGATAAAAATGTTCATTTTGTTTTTCTTTTGCCTTGCGCTAAGACTTTTAAACAAGCTGATGCTAAAAGATTAAGTAAGAAAGATCATGTTTGCTTTGTAAGTAGTAGATATGAGGGTTTGGATGAGCGCATTGTGGAAGAATTTGCTAATGAGGTATTTTCTATAGGTGATTTTATACTTACAGGTGGAGAGTTAGCGTCTTTGGTGATGTGTGATGCTATTAGCAGAAATATTCAAGATGTTCTTGGAAATAGCGAAAGCTTAAGTGAAGAAAGTTTTGAAAATGACTTATTAGAAGCCCCATCGTTTTCTAAGCCTTTTATTTTTGAAAAGGAAAATAAAAAATTTTATGTGCCTTCAGAGTTTTTAAAGGGAAATCACGCTAAAATCACAGCTTTAAAAACTACTTTGGCGTCTTGCAAAACGAAATATTTTCGTCCTGATTTGTATCAAAAGCATGAACGCAAATTTTAAGGAATATCGTTATGAAAAATAAATACATTGAGCAATTTGAGCAAAAACAAATTGAAGGTAAAAATGTTCCAGAATTTCGTGCTGGAGATACTTTAAGACTTGCTATTCGCATTAAAGAAGGCGATAAAACAAGAATTCAAAATTTTGAAGGTATTTGTATAGCACGTAGAGGAAATGGTGTAGATGAAACTTTCATCGTACGTAAAATTGGTGCTAACAATGTAGGCGTTGAAAGAATTTTCCCTATTTATAGTGAAAGTTTAGAAAGTATTACAGTATTAAGAAGAGGTCGTGTACGCCGTGCTAGATTATTCTACCTAAGAGATAGAAGAGGTAAGGCTGCTCGTATTAAAGAACTTAAAAAATAAAAGTGAAATTTAGAACTCAAATATATGAAGTAATTTCCTGGGAACAAGAAATTCAAAATGGCATAAATATATCTAAGAAAATAGAAAATGCTTATGCCAAAGAAATCTGCATAACTATGTCAAAAGATAGCTTTATGAAAGATCATAAAGCACCTTTTGATATTACCATACAAGTGTTAAAAGGCTCCATTGATTTTGGAGTTTTAAATCAACAAATTCTACTTAAAACGCTAGATAGTATAAGTTTAAAAGCTCATGAGATTCATAATCTTTTAGCGCTAGAAGATTCTATAGTACGCTTAACTTTGTATAAGCAAGATAGTCTTGAACGTGTTGAAAGTGTTTTAAAATCTTAATTTAAGCCTCATTTTGTATAATTTTAGCTTACTAAAATGAGGAAGTTAAGCTATGAAATGGACTAAAGATTCTTGGAAAAATTATAAAATTCAGCAACAACCGCAATATCCTGATGAAAATGAATTGCAAGAAGTTGTTAAAAAATTAGAAAAATTACCACCGCTTGTTTTTGCAGGCGAGGTGGATAAATTAAAAAAATCCCTTGCTAAGGTTGTAAATTCTCAAGCATTTTTACTCCAAGGAGGAGATTGTGCGGAGAGTTTTGTAAATTTTGGCGCTGATAATATAAGAGATATGTTCAAAGTTATGCTTCAAATGGCTATAGTGCTTACTTTTGCAGGATCTTGCCCTATAGTTAAAGTAGGGCGTGTTGCAGGGCAGTTTGCAAAGCCAAGAAGTAGTGATTTTGAAGAAATTGAAGGAGTAAAGCTTCCAAGTTATCGTGGGGATATTATCAATGGTTTTGAATTTAATGAAAAATCAAGAATAGCTGATCCTAAAAGAATGCTAGAAGCGTATTATCAAAGTGCTACAACTTTAAATTTATTAAGAGCTTTTTCAAGAGGTGGTTTAGCGGATTTAAGAGTAGTGCATAAGTGGAATTTGGGTTTTTTAAAAAAGGCAGAGCTTGGGAGAAAATATGATGAACTTAGTGAAAAAATCACTCAAGCCTTAGCTTTTATGCAAGCTTGTGGTATCACTGATACTCCAAATCTTTCTCAAACAGCCTTTTATACTTCTCATGAAGCCTTGCTTTTACCTTATGAAGAGGCTTTAACTAGGGTAGATAGTTTAAGCGGGGAAATTTATGATTGTTCAGCACATATGCTTTGGATAGGTGAGCGTACTAGAAAAGCAGATGAAGCACATGTGCATTTTTTAAGTGGAGTGAAAAATCCACTTGGTGTTAAGCTTAGTGCTAATTATGATTTAGATGAGATTAAAAAGTTAGTAAGTATTTTAAATCCGCATAATGAAGCAGGAAGATTAAATTTCATTATTCGTATGGGATGTGATAAGATAGAAAATGCCTTGCCAAAATTATTTAAAGAGTTAAAACAAGAAGGATTTAATATACTTTATAGCATAGATCCTATGCATGCAAACACAGTTAAATCAGGTAATTTTAAAACAAGAGAATTTGATAAAATCATTCAAGAAGTGCGTGCGTTTTTTGAAATAGCTATGAGTGAGGGAGTGTATCCTGGTGGGGTACATTTGGAAATGACAGGGCAAAATGTAACAGAATGTGTAGGAGGTTTTTTAAATATCACTCAAGAAGAACTTTCTAAACGTTATGAAACACAATGTGATCCAAGATTAAATGCTGATCAAGCTTTAGAATTAGCATTTATCATAGCAGACTTAGTTAAAAAGGCAAGAAAATGTTAAAATTTTATGGTATTAAAAATTGCAATAGTGTTAAAAAAGCTATGGATTATTTAAATTCTAAGCAAATTGAATTTGAATTTTTAGATATTAAAAAGCTAGATGAGGAAACTTTAGATTTTTGGCTTAGTAAAAGAAGTGTTTTAGAGCTTGTAAATACAGCGGGTATGAGTGCTAGAAAATTAGGCTTAAATAAAGAAAAACTTCAAAATTTAAACCAAGATGAAATTAAAGCAATGATTTTAGAAAGTCCAACACTCATAAAACGCCCATTAATTGTAAAAGATGATGAAGTTTTTATAGCTAAAGAATATGAGAGTTTTTAATTAAATTTTCTCTCTTTGGTAGATTTTTTTAATTTTCACATCTAAATTATGAACAAATTTAAATAAAGCTGGCACTACTAAAAGTGTAAGTAAGGTTGAACTAATAAGACCAAATATAATAGCAATGGCCATAGGAGAATTTCCTTCAAAACCAGAACCCCTTGAAAGTGCTAGTGGAAGCATGGAAAAAATCATCGCAAAAGTTGTCATTAAAATGGCTCTTAAACGACTTTTTCCTGCATAAATTAGTGCTTTTTCTACTTCCATACCTTCATCGCATTTTTTATTAGCTACATCTACTAATAATATAGCATTTTTTCCTACCATTCCAAAAAGCAAAATAATAGCCACAAGTACAAATAAAGAAAAGTGATTTCCTGTGATAAAAATTCCAAAACAAGCTCCACCAAAAGCCAAAGGCATGCTTATCATGATGATTAAAGGAAGTATTAAACTTGAATACAAAGAAGCAAGGATTAAATAAATCAAAATCATTCCCAAAGATATAGAAAACAAAAATCCACTAATGGTATCATCTAAAAAGTCCAAAAAACCAGAATAAGCAAAAGATAGGTTGTTTTTTCCTAAAATATAAGCTAAATTGGACTCAAAAATTTTTCTTACTTCACCCAAAGAAATGTTTTCTATGCTTGAAGTGAGTTTTATACTAGTAGTTTTATTGTGTCTGTTAATTAAAGAAAGATCTTTTTTATAAGAAAAGCTAGCAATACTAGTAAGTTTTATACTTTCATTGTTATGATTGTTAAGTTCTATTAGCTCTAAACTAGTTGGATTTTGCTTAAAAGCTTCATCAAAGCTAAGGATAATTTCATCTTTAAAATTTTTATAATCCATATTTCCAACGCTTAAATTTCCAAAGGAATAAGCCAAGACATAAGCAAGTTCTTGAGGGTTAATACCAAGTTTGGCAGCTTTTTCTCTATTGATATTAATAGCAATTTCTTCTTTTAAATCCCCTTCATTATCATCTATAGCAACAAAGCCTTCGTGTTTTGAAAACACTTCTTTCATTCTATTAATAGCTTCTTTTATTAGCTTTAAATCATCACCTAAAATTTGAATTTGAACTGGATCTTCAATACCTGCTCCTTCTATTTTAGGGAGTTCTAAAACTTTTATCTTTAAGTCTTCATAGGAGTTTAATTTTTCTTGAAAAAGGCTAATAAGCTTAGGTTGTCTGAATTTTCTTTCATTTAAAGATTTTAATTTTACATAAATTTTTGCTTTTTTAATTTCTTTTGCGTCATTGTATCCTATAAGTAAATATGCATAAGCAACACTTGGATCTTGCTTTATATTTTCATATACTTTTAAACTTTTTTCTTTCATAGCTTCTAAAGATAAGTCGTTTTTGCTTTCTAATAAAACTTGTATTTCACTATCTTCTTCTATAGGTAGAAAATCTAAGCCTATTTTAGGAGCTAAAGAAAAACATAAAATAATTACAACAAGCGTTGATAGGATAAATTTAATTTTATTAGCTAAAACTTTATAAAGTAGCTTTTCATAAAATAAGTCAAGTTTTATAAATAAAAATTCACTTTTTTTATAAAATGTGCTTTCGCTAGTATTTAAAAATCTAGCACTTAAGGTAGGTATTAAAAATACACTTACAAGATAGCTTATAATCACACCAGAAGCAACGCTAGTAGCTAATACATTAAAAAATAAACCAGGAACTGAATTCATATAAGCAATAGGTATAAACACGCATAATAAAACTGCACTAATGCTTAAGACACTAAAGCCTATTTCTTTGATCCCTTCAAATGAAGCTTGTAAAGGAGGGAGTGTTTTTGCTTTTTTGGCTATACTTTCAATGATGACTATAGCATCATCTATAAAAATTCCTATACTTAAAGTAAGAGCTATGATGGTTAAGCGATTAATATCATAACCTAAAAGATTAATGAGAAAAAAACTAGAAATAATTGAAGTTGGTAAAACAATAAAAGCTAAAATAGTCGCGCTGATATTTCTTAAAAATACATACACTATTAAAAGTGTTAAAATCACGCCAAAAACCATATCAAAAATAACCTGATTGATATGTTTTAAGATGTTTTGGCTTTTATCATAAACTATTTTAATTTCTACCTCATTGCCTGCTATTGTTTGTAATGTTTTTAAAGAATTTTTGATATTTTCTATAACTTTTAAGGAGTTATAACCAGAAATTTTATTAAGCTCAAGTAATACCCCATCTTTTGTATCAAGTATTGCAAACTGCTTTTGATCTTCTAAGCCATAGCTAATATTTGCTATATCTTTTAAAAATATTCCACTAAAAATGCGTATATTTTCTAACTCTTTTAAATTTTGTGCTTCAAAATATCCTTTGATGGTGAAATTATCTTTTGAATTTTCAAACTCACCTAGATATTGTTTAAAATTATGACTTTGGATGATTTTAGCTACATCAAGTGCATTAATGTGGTATTTTTGCAAGGCATTAGGCAGGAGTTTGATTTGAACTTGTGGTTTTAAAAAGGCTATATCATTGATCGTTCCAACTCCTGAAATTTTTTGTAAAAATGGTTTTATATCATTGTCAATCTTACGCATAAGTTTTAAATGATCTTTGGAACTTAAAAATAATGATACAACAGATCCTGCATCAGGGGATATTTTTTCTAAGGTTGGCTTTGCTGGAAGATTAATAGTATTAAGTTTATCTCTAATATCATTTGCAGCTACTTCTAAGTTTTTGCCTAGTTCAAATTCAACAACAGAAATAGAAAAATTATTATAACTTGTAGAATTGATATTTTTTATCCCCTGTACATCTGAAATTGCATTTTCTATTTCTTTGGTTATTTTAGATTCTATGAATTTTAAATCCCCATTAGCGGTTGTGGTGATTTTAATCAAAGGAATATCTACTTTTGGATAAAGATTAATGGGCATACTAAAAATAGAAAAAATACCAAAAATCACTAAAGCGATAAAAAACATCAAAACAGCAATAGGATTATTAATAGCAAAACGATACAAGATTAATCCTTGGTGATGATTTTTCCTTCTCCAAAAGAACCTGGAGTAAAGTTTAAGGCCTCAACTTCTGCATAAATTTTTCGTGTTTTTATGTCTATACTTGGATAAATAAGTGTGATTTTGCCTTGGTATTCTTTTTCATTTGAGTCTATTTTATAAATAAAAATATCATCAATTTTTACCTTATCTTTAAATTTCTCATCAAAACTTAAAAGCAATTTTACTTTTGGATAAGAAAAAAAATCAAATAAAACATGAGAAATTCCCCTAGCTCCATCGCCTATGTCGATATATTTGTTAGAAATAATCCCATCATAAGGTGCTTTTAGAGTTTTTTTATCAATTAAGTCTTTGTAATGTTGTATATTTAAAAAGGCTTTTTGTTGCAAGCTTTGTGCTTTTTGAAACTCAAATAAAACATTTTCATAACTTTGCTTATCTACAACTTCTTGTACCTTTTTAAATTTTTCTAAAGAACTTTTAGCATGTTCTAGTGCAAGAGTGGCAAGTTTGTATTCATTTTGTGCTAATTTTAAGGCTATTTGCTCGCTAGAATCTTCAAGTTTAAGTAAAACTTGATCTTTTTTTACCTTATCATTAACATTCACATAAATTGCCTTAACTATACCAGCGCTTTGCAAGGATAATTTTGATTGATTTTGTGCAAGCACATCAAAACTAGCATAAATTTCTTCAGCTTTTAAAGTGAGTAGAGAAAATAAAATTAAAAATACTAATTTCATTCTAAAACCTTTGTTTTTATATCAATTCCAGCTGTAAAATAATACCTTGCTTTCGTGATTTCATATTCATTTTTAGCTAGTTCAAGCTGACTTTGACTTTTGTATTTTAATTCTAATGCATTTAGGTATTCTACATATGAGCAAAGTCCTGCAATGTATTTTTTCTCAATGGCCTCAAAAGCTAAATTAGCTGCTTTGAAACTTGCATTTAATGCTTTTATTTTAACTTTAGAAATTTCAATTTCTTGTAAAAGATTATCTAGTTCTATATTTACTTTTCTTTTAGTTTTTTCAAGCTCTAATTGAGTGATTTTACTTGTATATTTTTGAGCTTCTAAGGCTTTTTGATTAGCACCAAAATCAAAAATTTTCCACTCAAAAGCTAAAATAAAACGATTGCTTTGTCCATGTTCTTTTAAAAAGCTTTCGCTTGTTGATTTTAGCTCATGTGGTAATTTAGGATTATAGTTCATATCATAAAAACTAAAACTATTTTGTAAAAATATTTTTGGAAATAACTCAGCTCTAGCAGAGTCTATTTTTAAATTTTCTAAATTTAATTTTTCTTGCATAAGGGCTATTTCATAGCTTTTGTTTTTTTCTGCACTTGGTTCTTGTAAAATATTTTGAAAAGAAGGTGTAAAATGCGTTTTGCTAAGATTATAAATTTCATTTTTTAATTCATATAGTTTTAATTCATTTTGAGCCAATTCATAAGAGCTTAACTCAAATTTTGCTCTTATGCTCTCAAGCTCACTTTGGCTAGCAAGTCCAGCTTGGTAAAAATTTTCTAAGCGCTTGAGTTGATTTTGCAGAGTGATTTCTTTTTGTTTATCACTTGCTATAATACTTTCTAAACTAAGATAATTAAAATACAAAACACTAGCACTAAGCGCCATATAATTTGCCATGTTTTCTTTTTCAAGATGAGCAAGTTGTTTTAGACTTTGCATGCTAGCGATTTTTGCTTCTCTATTACCCCCATCAAAAAGTAAAAATTTAAGCGAAAGAGTACTCATTAGACTTTCTTGAGGTTCTATGATAAAGCGATCTTTGTTTGAGCCAAGATAAGAAACACCTAAATGTAAACTTGGCAAATAAGCATTTTGCACGTTTTCTTGTTCTAAAATACTTTTTGAAAATTGAAGTTGCTTTTGTAAGTAATTTTCATTGTTTAAACTTAAATCTATAAATTCTTTAAGATTATTAGCTAGTAAAAATAAAGGCAAGAAAAGTAAATATAAAATTTTCATTTTTAAACTTTTTATTTTATTATAGAAAATATAACTTAAAGTAATTATAAAGCAAAAAAATTTTTAAGTAGCTTTTTACCATTTTGACTTAGTATGGCTTCAGGATGAAATTGGATTCCATAAATGTCGTATTTTTTATGTTTTAAAGCCATGATGACATTATCTTCACTATGGGCTAAAATTTCACATTTTTTACCTATATGGCTAACATAAAGAGAGTGATATAAACAAATTTTAAAATTTTGCTTAAGATTTTTAAAAAGTGGATTTGGTTTAAATTTTATAGTTTTTACCTTACCATGAGTCGGATTTGGAAGTTTAGAAATTTTACCATCAAAAACATGTGCTATGCATTGGTGTCCTAGACAAATTCCAAGAATTTTTTTATCTTTTTTAAAATATTTTATAGCTTTTAAGCTTAGCTTTGATTCTTTTGGAGAATTTGGTCCAGGGGAGATTAAAAGATGGGTAAAATCATATTTTTTAAGCTTTTTTGGGTTTTTAAATTTATCGTTTTTGATGATTTTATAAGTAATATTTAATTCTTTTAAATAAAAGGCTATAGTGTAGGTAAAAGAATCATAATTATCTATAATCAAAACTCTCACAAAAACACCCTTTTTAAGCCTCTTAAAGAATTAATAGCATAAATTTCTTTAGCATTTAAAAGCGCATCTTTAGTGATATCTTTTTCTTTGATGAGCTTGTGTTTTAAGAGTGCTTGTCTATAAATGCCATTGAGGCAGTTTTTGGCATAAGGAGTAAAATACTCATCATTTAAATTTATGATAATATTAGTTCTTGAACCCTCACAAAGTATGCCTTGCTCATTAAAAAAAACTATGTCATAGCAAATATTTTCTTTCCATAGATGAGAATTTGCTTCATATAAACTACGCAGAGAAGTTTTATGGTGTGTTAAAAGATTTACTTTTACGATATCTTTACTTATGAGTAGTTTTTTGCTTGAATTTTCTTGTATATTGCTAAAATCAAACTCATAAAGGCCATTTTTGAAAAGTTTTAATTTAATAGCTTTTGAGCCTTTTTGAGTAAAATTACTTTTTGTAAAAAAATGATGATGATTGAAAACAAAATTATTAAAATTTTGTAAAGATTTAAAATGGAATTTTTTATCTTTACTCTCTAGTATATTTTTAAAATCATGTATTAATCTTTGAGTATCAAAGCCAAAAAATTTAGCTGAGCTTAAAATTCTTTGTAAGTGTTCTTTGAAAAATAAAATAGAATGATTTTTATAATACATTGTTTCAAATAAATAAAAGTTAGGTTCTAAAATTTTGCTTTTTAGTTTTAATTCTTCAAATTCATCTTGCTTTTGTGAGTCCCACACAAGCCCACTTCCCACACCATATCTTAAAAAATCATCATTATTTTTTTTCTCTAAAGTGCGTATAGCTACGCTAAATTTTGCTTTGTTTTTATGGATTAAACCTATTGCACCACAGTAAATTCCACGTTTTCTTTGCTCTAAATTTTCTATGAGTTTAATAGTTTCTATTTTGGGTGCACCTGTGATGGATCCACATGGAAAAAGGGCTTTGAAAATTTTAAAATAATCATTTTCTTGCTTTAATTTTCCTCTTATTTTTGAAATAAGTTGGTGTAAGGTAGGGTAGGTTTTAACCTTAAAAAGTTCGCATTTTAAAGAATGTTTTTTGATGAGTTTTGAAATATCATTGCGTAATAAATCAACTATCATTACATTTTCGCTAATGGTTTTTTCATCGCATTTTAAAAAGTTTTTTAGATTTTCATCTTCTTTTGGATTATTTGAGCGTTTGATTGTACCTTTCATGGGTTTTGTGATGATTTTTTTATTTTTGATTTTAAAAAAAAGCTCAGGTGAAAATGAAGCTAGTTCTAAAAATTCATTTTTCATATAAGCTTTATAAGGGGTATTTTGCTTAGGATAAAGGCTTAAAAAACTCTCGTATAAATTAAGATTTGATTGTAAATGTAATTCTTGAGTGAGATTAACTTGATAACTTTGACCTTTAGCTATAGCATCTTTAACTTTGTTAAAACTTTCAAAATACTTTTCTTGGTTTAAATTGGATGAAAAACTTGGATAAAAGTCTAAATTTTTTTCTTCACTTGTAAAGATTTTTCTTGTTTTAAAAGCAAAAAAATATAAAAAAGGTTCTTTGCTTTTATAATTTTTATCTTCTAGATATTTATAAAATTCATATTGGATATAACCTAAAAAATAATATTGACTTTTATATTTTTCTATGGTTTTAAAAGCTTTTTTGCTTTCTTTTTGAGTATAGGCTTTGAGGGTAAAGGCAAGATCATCATAAAGATATTTTCCAAATATAACAAATGCCATTGATATCCTTAGCTTAGAAAATATACCCAAATAGGTAAAGAAATAAAGGCAAAAACTATACCAAAAGCCACAGAACTAACCGCTAAATTCGTATCAAGTTTTGCTTTCATAATCATAGCTGCAACCATTGTCATAGTAGGCATAGCTGATTCAAGTAAAGCGATGATAGAGCTAGGATTTAATTTGAAATTTAAAAGCTTTAAAAGTACTAAAAAGATTAAAGGTGTGAGTATCATTTTGCCAAAAATGACTATTATAGTTGCTTTATAGGAAGTTTTTATACTTAAAAAGCCTAAATTTAAACCTATGGCAAAAAGCGCTATAGGTGTGGCACTAGCTCCAAGCATACGCAAAGGTTCAAAGATAAAATCAGGAAGTGTAGCAAACTTAAAACAAAGTCCTAAAATCAAAGCAACAAAAGGTGGAAAAGTAAAAACTTTTTTAAGATTTTGTAAAAAGCTTACCTTTTGCTCACTAGCTAAAGATATGATAAAGGGAGCAAGCAGCGCCACTGGCAAAGAAGTAGCAAGAGCATCATAAAGGATAATCTCTCCCAAAAAATGAGGATCTTGATAAATTCCACTAATAATAGGTATACCTACAAATAAAGTATTTCCAAAGCTAGAAAGTAAAAAAATACTTACAAGAGTGCTTTTGCTAAATTTAAAACAAAGAGCTAAAAATACACAACATAATGCTGAAAAAATAGCACAGCCCAACCCAAGCAATATAATAACAATCAAAGAAAAATCAAAATTTAAATGATAAGCACGCTCAAAAATCAAGCAAGGCAATGCAAAAATAATAGCAAAATCTAAAAAAGCACGCGCTTGTTTTTGTTTTAAAATTTTGATTTTTTTAGCAAAATATCCACCAAAAAGCAAACAAAATATACTAAATAAGGAAGAAAAAATATACATTTTATTCTGCTAAGTTAAAAAGCTTTTGACTAAATTTTGTATGAGTAAATTCCATCCATCTACAAGCACAAATATCAAAAGTTTAAAAGGCATAGAAATCATAACAGGAGGTAGCATCATCATACCCATAGCCATTAATACCGAGCTTACTACCATATCAATAACCAAAAATGGTAAGAAAAGTAAAAAGCCTATTTCAAAAGCAGTTTTAAGCTCGCTTATCATAAAGGCTGGCACTAAAACTATTAAAGGCACATCATCTATGGTTTTTGGATTTTCTAAATTTCTAATCCTATAAAAAAGCGCTAAGTCTTTTTCCCTAGTGTTTTTTAGCATAAAATCTTTGAAAGGCTTAACACCTTTAGCAAAAGCCTCTTCATAGCCTATTTGTTCAGCGATATAGGGTTTTATACCTTCATTGTATGATTTTGTAGCCACAGGCTCCATAATGAAAAAAGTTAAAATCAAAGCTAAGGTAACCAAAATAGTATTTGGTGGCATAGTTTGAGTGCCAAGAGCTGTTCTTAAAAAAGAAAACACTACAACAAGTCTTAAAAAAGAAGTCATTACAAAAACAATGGTAGGCGCAAGAGCTAGTATGGTTAAAACTATGACTATATTTAGGGTTGTTACGAGTTGTTGTGGGCTATTTGGAGCACTAAGGCTTAAATTTACAGTTGGTATAGTTGCTTCAGCGCCTAAAAGAGCCAAGCTTGATAAAAATAAAGCTAGTAAAACCCTCAAAATATTTCCTTGGTTAAAATTAAAAGCGTTATTTTAGCAATTTTACTCTTAAAAGAATAAAAATGATTTTATAAAAATAAGAATTTTTACTTTAGCTTGTTAAAATAAGCAATAATTTTTTAAAACAAAGGTAAATTATGAAAATTTCTGTGCTTATTTTGGCTGCTGGACTTGGCACGCGTATGAAATCACAAAATCCAAAAGTACTTCAAAAAATTTGCTCAAAAGCAATGATTTTACATATTTTAAAACAAGCATATAAGATTAGTGATGATGTGTGTGTGGTGCTTTCTCATCAAAAAGAAAAGGTTGAACAAGTTGTTTTAGAGCATTTTCCAAATACACGTTTTTTAGAACAAGACTTGCAAAATTTTCCAGGTACTGCAGGAGCTTTAAGGGGTTATGAGAGTAAGCATGAAAAAGTATTGATTTTATGTGGCGATATGCCTTTAGTTAAAGCAGATGATTTAGAAAAAATAGCTTTAAATGAGAGTGATTTTAATGTGGCAGTTTTTGAGGCAAAAGATCCAAAAAGTTATGGAAGAATAGTATTAAAAGAAAATAAAATTCAAAAAATAGTAGAAACAAAAGATGCAAGCAAAGAAGAACTTGCTATAAACATCTGCAATAGTGGTGTTTATGCTATAAAAGCACAAATTTTAAAAGAAGTATTACCTTTGATAAAAAATGATAACAAAGCCAAAGAATATTATTTAACCGATGCGGTTTATTTAGCAAAAGAAAAGGGCTATGAAATCGATGCGGTGTTTGTGAATGAGCAAGATTTTATGGGGGTAAATGATAAAATTGAGCTTTGCCTAGCTCAAGATCTTATGCAAGAAGCGATTAAAAAAGAATGGATGAAGCAAGGCGTGATTTTTCACATGCCTGCGACGACTTTTATTTCAGATGAGGTTGAGTTTGTAGGTGAGTGTGAAGTATATGAAAATGTGCGTATAGAGGGAAAATCAAAAATCATTAATTCTATCATTAAAAGTTCAAGTGTGATTGAAGATAGTATAGTGGAAAATAGCGATGTAGGACCTTTGGCGCATTTGCGTCCAAAATGCCAGCTTAAAAATACCCATATAGGAAATTTCGTAGAATGTAAAAATGCTTTATTAAATGGAGTTAAAGCAGGGCATTTGAGTTATTTAGGAGATTGTGAGATAGATGAGGGAACTAATATAGGTTGTGGTACTATCACTTGTAATTATGATGGGGTTAAAAAACATAAAACTAAAATAGGTAAAAATGTTTTTGTAGGTTCAGATACGCAATTTATCGCTCCGGTTGAAATAAAAGATGAGGTAATCATCGCAGCAGGAAGCACTGTGTGTAAGGATGTAGAAAAAGGTTCTTTGTATATCAATAGGGCAAAAGTGCAAATCATAGAAGATTTTTACTATAAAAAACTAGGTAAAAAATGAAAACAATCTTACTAGCAGTAAGTGGAAGCATAGCCTTTTATAAAGCTTATGAGCTGATTTCTTTATTAAAAAAAGAAGGTTTTAGGGTTAAAGTTTTGCTAAGCTTGGGAGTTTTAAAATTTGGCACTAAGCTTAGCTTTGAAGCTTTAGCGGATGAAATTTTATGTGAAGATAATGAAAGTTGGCAAAATACTAATAATCATATAGCCTTTAGCAAGACTTGTGATTGTGTGCTTTTTGCGCCTGCTAGTATAAACTCTATTAATAAATTAAACTATGGTATAGCAGATAATTTATTTATTCAAACTTTAATAGCAGTAGATAAAAATAAACCATTTTTAATCGCACCCGCTGCAAATACAAACATGTATTTGCATTTTAGTACTCAAAATTCTTTAAAAAATTTAAAAGAACAAGGTTATATTATCATTGATCCTGTAGTAAAAACTCTAGCTTGTAAAGATGAGGGTTTGGGAGCTTTGGCTGAGCTTGATAGTATTATAAATGCTTTAAAAAGAAGTCTAATGCAGGAAGATTTTTTTAAAGATAAAAGTTTTATTGTAAGTGGTGGTGGCACTAAAGAAAAAATTGATGATGTAAGATGTATTAGTAATTTTTCAAGTGGAAAAATGGCAAAGGCGGTTGCCGATGCCTTGTATTTTTTAGGTGCTAAAGTAGTGTTAGTTAGCTCAGTAGAGTTTAAAACACCTTATAAATTAGAAAAATTTGAATCTTCTTTAGAATTAAAAGAAAAATTGCAAAAATACAAAGAATTTGATGCTTTAATTATGGCTGCTGCTGTGAGTGATTTTACTCTAAAAGCTTATAAGGGTAAGATTAAGAAAAATGAGCATTTAAACGGACTTGATTTAAAATTAAAGCTAAATGAAGACATCTTAAAAAATTTAGATTTTAAAGGTAAAAAAATAGGCTTTAAGATGGAATTTGACGCGCAAAATGCTTTAGAAAATGCTAAAAAATCTTTAGTTAGTAAAAATTTAGATATGGTGTGTTTAAATGTCTTAAATGAGCAAATGAACTTTGGAAGTGATGAAAATAGCATTTGTTTTATCACTAAAGATAGTATTTCTCAAAGTTCTAAACAAAGCAAAGAAAAACTTGGCTTTATTTTGGCACAAGAATTAAGGAAACTTTGGTGAATATCATCAACTCAACTTTACCTGTAAGAATGCAAATTTTAGAAAAACGTGCATATAATCGCTATGTATTGCTTTTAAACACTAAAAAGCTTGAAACAAAAAGTTTGATAGAGCTTGAAGTAGGGGAGGAGTATTTAGCTGAAGTTTATGAAAATAAAGGCGTGATTTCTTTTAAAAATCTTTTGAAAAAGCCTAAAATTAGACTTTTTGAAGAAGGGGCTGAACTTATAGAAAAGCTTTTGCAAGAAGGTGATGAAAAAGCTTGGTATAAAAAATTCATTATCCAAAGACTTATGGAAAGCAAAAGTGCGTATGAATTTGAAATTTATAAGGAAATGTTTTTTGCATTTTTTGAAGGAATTTATTATATACCTTTTGTTTATGAGGGAAATAGGGCTTTGTTTGAAGCTAAGAAAAATGGAAATATTTTAGAAGTGTATTTGTATTTTGAAATTTTTGGTGCTTTAAAAATTATAATTGATGATGGTAAAATCACACGCATACAAACACCTTTTGCCAAAGTAGCGCATTTTTTAAACGAGTATTTTAAATTTGAAGTAGTTAATACGCTTAATCCTATGTTTGTTTTTAAAAGATTGATGGATATAAAGGGATAGAATGAATGAGTTAAAACATCTTGCTGTAGTAATGGATGGCAATAGAAGATGGGCTAGAAAAAATGGACTTTTAGAAAAAATTGGCTATAGTCAAGGTGCTAAGGTTGTTGAAAAAATCATAGAAGTATGTATAGATGAAAAAATTCAAAATTTAACCCTTTATGCTTTTAGTACAGAAAATTGGCAAAGACCAAAAGAAGAAGTGGAGTTTCTTTTTAAACTATTAAATAAATATCTTGATGAGTCTTTAAATAAATTTGTAGCCAATGAAGTGCGTTTTAAAGCTATAGGAAATTTAAATCTTTTAGATGAGTTAACCTTAAAAAAAATACAAAATTTTCAAGAACAAACTAAAAATTACACAAAATTATGTGTAAATTTAGCTATTTCTTACGGAGGCAAGGATGAAATAGTTAGAGCGGTTAAAAAGGTGGTTGAAAAAAATCTTGAAATTAATGAAGCAAATATACAAGCAAATCTTGACTTAAGTGAGGATGTGGATTTGTTTTTAAGAGTAGGGAGTGCTAAAAGAATTTCAAATTTTTTATTATGGCAATCAAGTTATGCAGAAATTTATTTTAGTCAAACCTTATTTCCTGCACTTACTAAAAAAGAAATCGCAAATATCATTACTGACTTTAAAAAACGCAAAAGAACCTTTGGTAAATGATATTTTTCTTTTTATTACTAGGGCTTTGTATGGGTTCTTTTGTCAATGTTTTGATTTTAAGAACGATTAATAAAGAAAGTATAATAAGTCCAAGATCAAAATGTCCTAAGTGTCTTAAAACTTTGAAATTTTATCATCTTTTTCCTTTGTCATCTTTTGTATTTTTAAAAGGTAAATGTGCTTTTTGCAAAGAAAGAATTTCTTTGATTTATCCTTTTAATGAATTTCTTTGTGCGTGTTTGTTTGTCTTTGCTTTTTATTTAATCGAAGATGTTTTTCAAATTTTAATTTTTGCTTGTATGCTAGCTATATTATTAGCACTTTCTTGGATGGATTATTATCTAAAAGCAGTGAGTGAGCTTTGGCTTTGGATTTTATTTATTTTAGCTTTTTGTTTCGAGTGTGTTTTGGAGCGGGGTTAATTTTCATACTAAAAAGTGTGATTAATTTTATTAAAAATTTTAAAAAAAGAGATGAAATTTTAGAAAGTTTAGGGGAAGGTGATGTTATAATAATAGCTTTGATTTTTGGAATTTTTGGCTATGAAAAAGGCTTTTTAATTTTATTTATTGCAAGTTTTTTAAGTCTTTTGTTGTTTATAAAAATAGCCAAGAAAGATTATCAAATGCCTATGATTCCTTTTTTATTTTGCGGAATTTTGATTAATCTAAGTGTAGAAAGTATATTATGAAACTAGTTTATAAGTATTTGCTTAATCAGTTTTTAAGCACAATGTTGTCTTTATTTTTTACTTTATTTATTATTGTTTCGATTATATTTTTTATACAACTTGCTAAAATTACTGCTTATATTGAAATTACTTTTTTTGAATTAATCAAATTATATATTTTTCTTTTACCAAAGATATTGATTTTTACTTTACCCATATCTTTTTTCATAGCTTTGACTTTGGCCTTTTATAGACTTTCTAGGGAAAATGAAAGCACGGTGTTGTTTGCTTTGAGTATAGCTCCAAGTATGATAGCAAGTTTTTTTGCAAAAATTGCAGCTTTAGTAAGTGCTTTTATGCTTGTGGTGGTTTTGGTTTTTATACCTATATCTTTTGAACTTTTTGATAATTTTGTAGATTATAAAAAAATTAGCGCTAAAGTAAGCATAAAAACAGGAGAATTTGGACAAAGATATGGGGAATGGCTTGTTTTTATTGATGCTAAAAATTCTGATGAAACTTATAAAAATATCATAATGTATCATCCAAAGAAAAACCCACAAGATAAAGAACAAGTGATTTTAGCCAAAGAAGGAAAGTTAGAAACCAATGATGGGGTTATTACTTTTAAGCTAGATGAAGGAAAAGCTTATGAGATTAAAGAAGAAGATTGGCATATTTCTAGTTTTAAAAATTTATTAATTAAAAGCAAGCTTTCTTCTAAAGAATTAAATACTCAAAGTTTTTATGGGTATTGGTCTGATGTAACAAGCAATAAAGAAAAAGCAAAAGAATTTGTTATTTATATTCTTATAGCTTTATTTCCTTTAGCTAGCGTGCTTTTTGCACTCTCTTTTGGTATAGTAACTTATCGTTATGAAAAAGGTTTTGCTTATTTTGGAATTTTTGTGATTATTTTTGCTTATTTTACGCTTTTGATTAGTTTTTATAATCCTCCTTTTGTAGCTATTGCTGTGATTTTTTCAAGCTTTTTAATTACTTCTTTGTTTTATTTTAAAGCAAAAATTGCAAGTAAGTATTAATGCTTTTAAAATTAACTTTTTCTTATGATGGTTCTAAATTTCAAGGTTCAGCTACCCAGCCACATAAGCTTAGTGTCCAAGATACCTTAGCGCAGGCCTTGTCACATTTGGGTATTTATGAAAAGCCTTTATTTGCTTCAAGAACTGATAAAGGTGTGCATGCATTTAATGCAGTCGCTTGTGTAAAAGCGGGAGAACATTTTAAAGATTTTGTATATTTAAAAAATAAAATCAATCATTTTGCGCACCCATTTATACATATAAAGCATATTCAAAGAATGCAAGAAAATTTCCAAGTGCGTTTTGATGTGCAAAAAAGAGCATATCGCTATATTATAAGTCATGAAAAATACAATCCTTTTTTAGCCTCTTATGTGTATTTTTATCCAAAAATAAATATTAAATTAGCCAATGAAATTGCATTTTTATTTGAAGGAGAGCATGATTTTAAACTCTTTCAAAAAGAAGGCTCTGATAATAAAACAAGCATAAGAAAAATGTATAAAACTAGAGTTTATGCTTATAACAACTACACTGTGTTTTATTTTGAAGCAAATGGTTTTTTAAGATCACAAATTAGAATGATGATGGCAAGTATTTTAAAAGTATTAGAAGGAAAAATGAGCCAAAATGAGCTTTTAGAACAAATTAATGCTAAAAAAGCTCATTGTAGATTTTTAGCTCCTGCTAGTGGTTTATATTTGAGTAAGATTTCTTATTATAATAATGCATGATTTTTTTATGTATAAAAAATGAAAAAAGAATGATTAAAGTCCCCATACAAAAAGGTAGCAGCTCTACATCTACTCCAAAAATACTCATGTTGATAAAAATACTTATAGGTATAATGGCATTATTCATCAAGGCCAAAACTCCACTATCTACTTCAGTAGAGCCTTTATTCCATAAAAAATATCCAAGTCCTGAAGCAATAGTCCCAAGATAAATCAAAGCTATCCAAGAGCTTAAATTGGATGGTAAATTATTATAATCTCCAAAAAATAAAAATGCAGGTAAGGTTATACTGGTTGCGCCTAGATAAAAATAAGCAAAAGCTTCTTTTTGGCTTAAATTTGTATTTTTTTCTAATAAAATTTTATAAAAACTTTGTCCAGCTCCAAATACTAAATTAGCCCCTTGAATAAGTAAAAATCCATATAAAAAATTAGAGTTAATATTATCAAATTTAACTACAAAAGCACCCATAATGCATATAAAAATACTTATAAAATATAAATATCTAATATTTTTTGAAAAAAGCCCATAAAAAAGCACAACGTAAAAAGGTGTAAAAATCGTAAAAAGCGCTACTTCGCTTACACTTAAATATAAAAAAGAATGATAATAAAATAAATTCATCACGCCAAGTTGCAAAGCTCCAATGCTTATGAGTTTTAATTTTAAATGCAAATTTATCTTAAAATTTAAAAAAGGTAAAAATACCAATAAAGATAAAAAAACTTTTGCAAATGCTGCAAAAAAACTATCCATTTCTAAGGTAATAAAATGTCCAATTAATGGAAAAGAAAAAGCCCAAATAAAACTTGCTAGTAATAAACTTGGCATTTTAAAGCACGCCTTCTAATTTAAGTAAAGCTTCTTTGATAAATAAACCACCATTATATCCACCTAAGTGATTTTTAGCTACCACTCTATGGCAAGGTATAAAAATTGCAAGTTTATTTTTAGAATTTGCATTGCCTACTGCTCTAAAAGCTTTTGGATGATTGATAAAAGAAGCAATTTCTTGATAAGTTTTAGTTTGTCCATAAGGAATTTTTATCAAAGCTTTATATACCTTTTGTTCAAATTCGCTTCCCTGAAGAGCTAGGGGAGTGCTAAAAGCAAAAAGCTTTTTGTTAAAATAAAGGTCTAGTTCTTCTAAGGCTTGTTCTAAAACAAGGTGTTTATCTTTGGTAAAATCAGGCTTATATATAGCAAAATCAACATTAATAAGTTTATCTTTATCACTTTGTAAAAGAATATAAGCAAAACTAGCTTTATAAAAACTTTGATACATATTTTTCCTTATTTAAAAGCAAGCATTGTATGAATTTTAAATTAATTAATTGTTATTAAAGCAAAAATTTAGTTAAAATAGTGATTTAATTTATATTCAAGGAAAATATTTGAAGATTTTATTATTTAGTTTGATTATAAGTTTAAATGCTTTAGCTTTGGATTATAGTTGTGAGTATGTTAAGGAAAATAAGACTAATTTTTTTAAAGAATTTGAGCCAAAAAATACACAAGATTTTGCTCAAGTGGATTTAAATTGTGCTTTTTCTTTAAAAAACCATCAAATCACAAAAAGATTATATGAGCTTGCTAATGAAATCAGAGGAAGTAATAGTGCTTGCATGGGTGGAGAATATTTTAGCGATTTGAGAAAATTTGATTTTAAGTTATTAGAAATTGCACTTGATCCACAAGGCTATCAAAAGACTTTACAAGATCCTATAATACTTGAAGAAAAATTTGCAAAATTAAAAGCGTATTTTAGATTTTGGGCTTATCAAAGCATTGGAAATTTTAAACTTTTCAAGGAATTTTGGAAAGAATATAATAATGCGATTAATCCTTTAACAAGATATTTTCAAAAGGAATTTAATTTAGATAAAGCAAGTGCAATTTATTTTGCTAGTAATGCTTTGAATGAATTTTTAAACTGGGCGGTTGGCGAGACTAAAATTTTTAAAGATATTTCAGATTTTGAAAAATTTGTAGCTAATAAAAATAACTCTTTAGAGCAGATTAAAGAGTATATTTATACTAAAAAAATTAGTAATTTAGAATTAAACAATGGTTTTAAATCAGCCTTGTTAAATAATAGAGAAAGTGAGATTATAAGAGAATTTATTAAATTAGGTGTAAAAATAAATGAAGGTTATGAATCTGCTTTATTTTTTGCACTAGATAATGCAGAAAATGTTAAGCTTTTGCTTGAAAATGAAGCGGTGGTTGATTATAAAAATTCTTTTGGAAAAACACCTTTGTTTTATGCTGTTGAATATAACAACTATAAAGTTGCCAAGCTTTTGCTTGAAAATGATGCAAATGTAAATCAAAAATACATTAATGATAATGAAAAACTTTCTATTGCCAGTATGGGAAGCAATACGCCATATTTTATCACCTTATGTGCGCTTGAGCATACTTCTAAAAATATCTTTATGCATGGGGCAAATTATGCTGATGTAAAAATGCTTAAGTTACTTATAGATTATAAAGCTAATTATAAAGAAATAGATGATTTAGGATTTAATGCTCTTGATTTTGCCATCATTACAAAAAAAGAAGAAAATATTAAATTTCTAAAAAAACTTGGTTTAAAAGAAAATGAAAATTTGATGTTATATGAAGAGGCACAACCATGAAGATTGCTTTGATAACAGGGGTAAGTTCAGGTTTTGGATTAGAAAGTTTAAAAGCTTTGATAGAGCTTGATTATAAGGTTATAGCCATAGCAAGACGTAAAGAAAGATTAGAAAAACTACAAGAGCTTTATGGGGATAAAATTTATCCTATCGTGCTTGATGTTAGGGATAAACAAGCGGTTTTTACAGCAATTGAAAATTTACCTCAAGATTTACAAAATATTTCTTTACTTGTTAATAACGCAGGTCTTGCTTTGGGTTTAAATGAGTTTGATTCTTTGGATATTGAAGATATTGAAGCCATGGTAGACACTAATATCAAAGGCTTTTTATATATAGCAAGAGCTACTTTACCTTTGCTTAGAAAGGCAAAAAATGCTCATGTGATTAATCTTGGTTCAATTGCGGCAAATGTACCTTATTATGGAGGTAATGTTTATTGTGGAACTAAGGCTTTTGTGGCGCAATTTTCTAAAGCTTTAAGAACAGATTTGCGCGGAAGCAATATAAAGGTAACAAATATAGCTCCGGGGCTTTGTAAAACTGAATTTAGTGAAGTGAGATTTAAAGGTGATATTAAAAAAGCTGATGAGGTTTATGAAAATACTAAATATATTAAAGCTGAAGATGTAGCAAAAATTATTACTTTTATTATTAGCTTGCCTGAGCATATTAATATTAATGAAATTGAACTTATGCCTGTGACTCAAACATGGGCAGGAACTTTTAGCGAGAAAATATAAAAACTTAAGGAAAAATATGAAAATTTTTTATTTATTATTAGCTCCTTTATTGTTATTTGCTGATGCACAAGCAAATGCAGAACTTTTTGGAGTTTGGACGCTTTTACCACCGGTGATAGCTATTATTTTAGCTTTTATCACTAAAGATGTAGTGCTTTCGTTGTTTATTGGTGCATTAAGTGGTACTTTTATGCTAGGACTTATTGAAAATAGCATTTATCATGCTATTATTGCTTCTTTTACAGGCTTTATTTCTAAAGTGGTAAATGCCATGGCGAGTCCTGGTAATGCAGGAATTTTATTACAAGTTTTAACCATAGGTGGGGTTGTAGCTCTTATTACCAAAACAGGTGGTACTAAGGCTGTAGCTGTTTGGCTTTCTACTAAAGCTAAACAGGCAAAAAGCTCACAATTTGCTACTTGGTGTATGGGGATTTTTATTTTCTTTGATGATTATGCTAATTCATTAATCGTAGGTCCTATCATGCGTCCGGTAACAGATAAATTTAGAGTAAGCCGTGAAAAACTTGCTTTTATTATGGATGCAACTGCAGCACCAATTACCGGTCTTGCTATCATTTCTACTTGGATAGGACTTGAAATTTCTTTAATTCGTAGCGGATATGATTTAATCGATAATGCAACTTTTGCGCATTTAGGTATAGTAAAAGAAGAAATCAATGCTTTTGAGATCTTTGTACAAACCTTACCTTATAGATTTTATAATCTTTTTATGTTGATTTTTGTTGTTTTAACTATTTATACAGGTAGGGAATTTGGGCCTATGCTAAAAGCTGAGCTTAGAGCTAGAGCGGGTAAATTTTCTCATGGTCATGAGCAAATTGATAATATAGAAGATAAGGTTTTAGAGCCAAAAGAGCATGTGAAATTACAAGCTTCTAATGCTATTATACCTTTAGCTGTTTTGATTGTATTTTCATTTATAGGTTTTTATTTTAGTGGTTATAATGCTCTAGATGATGCGAGTATTAAAGCGCAAATTGATGCAGCACCGCTTAGTTTATTTGCTTTTAGAGAAACTTTTGGTGCAGCTGATGCTTCGGTTGTATTATTTCAAGCAGCACTTTTAGCTACCATAGTAGCTATTATTTTAGGAATGTATAGAAAAATATTTACTTTAAAAGAAGCTATTGCGGTTTGGACCCATGGTTGGAGAACTATGATTATGACTGTGATTATTTTGCTTTGTGCATGGTCATTAGCTTCTGTGATTAAGGATTTAGGAACTTCTAAATATTTAATTGATTTATTTTCAGATAAAACGCCTATTTACTTGCTTCCTACGGCAATTTTTATTTTTGCTTCTATTATTTCTTTTTCAACAGGAACTAGTTATGGGACTATGGGTATTTTAATGCCTTTAGCTATTCCTTTAGCTATGGCCGTTGGTGTTCATAATGAATTAAGCGGAGCAGAGTTGCACCAATATATGATTATTAATATTTCAGGGGTTTTAACAGGAGCTATTTTTGGAGATCATTGCTCGCCAATTTCTGATACAACTATACTTTCATCTATGGGAAGTAAGTGTGATCTTTTAGCTCATGTTAGCACGCAAATGCCTTATGCTTTGAGTGTTTGTGCTATTAGTATACTTTGTGGTTATTTACCAGTAGCACTAGGACTTAATGTATGGCTAGGGCTTGTTTTTGGAATCTTAGCTATGATAGCTTTACTTTTTGTAGTTGGCAAAAAGGTAGATGCATAGATGCATTTTGAAGAAAAAATTGCTTTAAATAAAGCATTGTTTTCTTCTTTATATGATAAAGAAATTCAGTGCTTTAAATCACCTTTAAAAGCTTATAGAACTAGGGCAGAATTTTCTATATATCATCATGAAAATGGGGAAATTTCTTATGCAATGTTTGAAAATAAGAAAAAAAATCCTATTGAAAAATTTGATATAGCAGATGAAAAAATTCAAGACTGTATGCCTATTTTATTAAATAATCTAAATGAAAATTTAAAACATAAGCTTTTTGGAGTAGAGTTTTTAGCTACAAAATTAGATTTAAGTATTACTTTGCTTTTTCATAAAAATATAGAGTTAATTGTACAAGATTTACAAGAATTAGCAGAAAAATTAAATCTCAAACTCATAGCAAGAAGCAGGGGTAAAAAACTTGTATTTAATGGAGAAAATTTAAGACAAGCTTTAAAAATCAATACAAATGAATTTTTATATGAGTTTAATAATGATTGTTTTATCCAGCCTAATACTTTTATCAATGAAAAGATGATTGAATGGGTTGTATCTTGCATTGGAAGTGATTTTAAACAAGATTTATTAGAGCTTTATTGTGGTTATGGAAATTTTACCATAGCTTTAGCAAGAAATTTTAACAAAGTTTTGGCAACTGAAAATTCTAAAAAAAATATCGAATTTGCTTTAAAAAATTGTGTTTTAAATTCTATTGAAAATATAACTTTTACAAGACTTTCTAGTGAAGAGTTGAGTCAAGCTTTGAAAAAAGAAAGAGAATTTAACCGTTTAAAAAACATAGATTTAGATAGCTTTAAAATATCTCATGTCTTGGTTGATCCTCCAAGAGCAGGGCTTGATCTAAGCGTGATTGAACTTATTAAAAATTATGAAAATATCATTTATATTTCGTGTAATCCTATCACTTTAAAAGAAAATCTTGAAATCTTATGTCAAAGTCATGAAATTTTAAATTTAGCCTTTTTTGATCAATTTGCTAATACTCCTCATCTTGAATGTGGGGTGCATTTAAAAATAAAAGCTTAGTATAAGTTAGAATTTATACAAGCTTTGTTATTATAAAAATAGTTGATTTAATCAATTAATTTTTATAAAGGATTTCTTATTTTATTTCAAAAAATTACTTATACAAATAGAAAAATACTCTATAAAGTCAATGAAATTTTAAAACCCTTTGGATTAAAATCAAGTGATTGGAGGGTTTTTGTATATTTAAATCAGCATGGCTATAGTACTTTAGCTCCAATATGTGAGTTTTATCAGATGGATAAAGCTATACTTTCTAGAGTTGTTTCTAAACTAACAAAACTTGAATATATAGAGTTTTTAAAAGCTGATGATAAAAGAGAAAAGATCATTACTTTAAGTGCCAAGGGTAAAGAAATTTTTTTTGATGCAAATGTTTGTATAAGAAAATATGAAAAAGAAATCTTAGATATATTAGATGAACAAGATCAAGAAGTGCTTTTAAAATTACTTGATTATATCAATGAAAAAATTTAAGAAAGGTTTTTTCATGGGTCTTAGTAAGAAATATAATTTATTTAATGTAAATTTTTTCTGTATTTTTGGGATAAATTTTGTTATTTGTCTTGTTTTTTATATGAGTACTATTTCTAGTACAGATTATGTTTTGGGTGTTTTAAATCTTCAAACTAGCACCGCAGGACTTATAATGGGTGCTTTTGTTATAGGTGCTTTGCTTTCTAGACTTTATTTTGGTTCTATAATCGATGATGTTAATATAAAAAAGGTTATAGTGTTTTCGCTTTTGTTTTATCTTTTTATTAATTTAATGTATTTGAAATTTTATAATGTATATTTTTTGATTTTGATACGCTTTTTAGCAGGGATTTGTTATGGAATTTGTTCTTGTGCTTGTGGGGCAGCTATTGCTAGGATAATACCTAGTAATAAAAGAGGAGTTGGTATAGGATATTATGCTACAAGCGTTGTTTTAACTTCAGCTTTAGGTCCTTTTTTGGCCATAAAACTTGACTCTATCAATCAATTTTGGCTTAGTTTTTTAATAGCTTGTTTGAGTATTGTCTTTGCGTTAATCTTATCTATTTTTTTAAAAGTAAGAAGATTTAAAAAACATCATCATATAAAAAGAAAATTTAGTATTTATAATTATTTTGAAAAATCAGTTTTAAATTTAGCCTTGGTAACCTTTTTGCTTGCATGTCCTTTTGGTGCTATTATAGCTTATATGAGTGCTTATACCCAAAGTTTAAATTTAGCTTTTGCTGGATCTATGTTTTTTGTGATATATGCTGGATTTTCTATGATTTTTAGACCACTTGCTGGTAAAGTGTTTGATAAATATGGTGCTAACATCGTGATGATTTTTTCCTTTTTGAGTTTTATGGTATGTTTGCTTTTACTTGCTTTTGCATTAAATTTTTATATGATTATTTTAGCTGGAGTTTTTTGTGCGTTAGGTTATGCTAATGCTACTTCAAGTGCTCAAGCTTTAGCTATAAAACTTGCACCTAAAGAAAAAATGGGCTTAGCTAATTCTACATTTTTTATAGCCTTAGATTTTGGTATAGGAGTAAGTCCTTATTTGCTAGGCATTATAGAGCCAAGTATAGGTTTTGCTAATGTTTATGCTTTTTGTGCTTTATTGGTTGCAATGGCTTTGATTTTGTATTGTTTGTTGGTTGTAAAAAAAGCTTCTTATTAATTTGATTTTAGATACAATGCTTTAAAAAGGAAAAAGCATTGTGTGATAGTTATAAAATACTAAGTACTATGAAAAATATAGCCATCATAGGACTTAGCCCTAATCAAGATAAACCTTCTCATTTTGTAAGCAAATATTTACAAGATTTAGGTTATAAAATTTATCCCATCTACCCTAAAGAAGATTTTATTTTAAATGAAAGAGTTTATAGAAACTTAAAAGAAATCCCTTTTGAAGTTGATACGGTTGTAATGTTTAGAAAAGCAAGTTTTGCAAATGAAATTTTTGAGGATCTTTTGAGTAAAAAGATTAAAAATTTTTGGATGCAACTTGGCATTGCCAATGAAGAAATAATGCAAAAATGTAAAAAATATGGTATAAATTGCGTTCAAGATCGTTGCATTAAAATAGAACTACAAAAAGGATAATCATGGTTGAATTAAATAAAATTTATCAAGCAAAACAAAAAATCGCAGATTTTGTATTAAAAACCCCTTTTGTGCACTCTTCTTTTTTGAGTGAGTTTTTGGAAACTGATGTTTTTTTAAAATGTGAAAATTTGCAAAAAACAGGTGCTTATAAAATCAGAGGAGCTTATAATACAATAGCTAATTTAACTAAAGAACAAAAACAAGCAGGTGTAATAGCTGCAAGCGCAGGAAATCATGCGCAAGGAGTAGCAATTAGTGCTAAAAAATTTGGCATAGAAGCTGTGATTGTTATGCCCGAAGCTACACCTTTATTAAAAGTAAGTGCGACTAAAAATTTAGGTGCAAAAGTGATCTTAAAAGGAGATAATTTTGATGAGGCTTATGCTTATGCACTAAATTATGCTAAAGAGCATCATTTAAATTTCATTCATCCTTTTGAAAATGAAAGTATTATAGCAGGGCAGGGTACTTTAATGCTTGAAATGCTTGATGAAATAAGTGATTTAGATATGATTTTAGCTCCAGTTGGCGGAGGAGGTTTGATTAGTGGTGTAGCAAGTGCGGCTAAGCAAATTAATCCTGCTATAAAAGTTATCGGAGTGAGTGCTAAGGGAGCTCCTGCGATGTATGAGAGTTTTAAAAGTAAAAAAATGATTAATTCAAAAGCTGTTAGAACTATAGCTGATGGTATAGCAGTGCGTGATGTGAATAAAATTAATTTTGATATTATTCTTGAATGTGTTGATGATTTTATTCAAGTTGATGATGAAGAAATAGCTAATGCGGTATTGTATTTACTTGAAAAACACAAAATAACAGTTGAAGGAGCAGGAGCATCAGCAGTAGCTGCACTTTTGCATAAAAAAATAGATTTAAAAAATCATAAGAAAATCGGTGTGGTTTTAAGTGGTGGAAATATTGATGTACAAATGTTAAATATTATTATAGAAAAAGGCTTGTTTAAAGCTTTTAGAAAAATGCTTATTAATGTTACTTTGGTTGATAAACCAGGGGCTTTAAGTGCTTTGAGTGATGCGATTAAAGAAGCTCAGGCTAATATAGTTAAAATTGACTATGATAGATTTTCTACTAAACTTGAATATGGCGATGCAATGATTTCAATCACTTTAGAAACAAAAGGAAAAGAACATCAGGAATTAGTTAGAAAAATACTTTATGATAAAGGTTTTAATTTTAATGAAATTTTATGATATATTAAATATAATATTTTTTAAATAAAACCAAAAAAAGGGTAAAAATGTCACAAGAGAAAATTTTAGAACCAGATACATTAATAACTTCTAAAACAGATTTAAAAGGAGATATCATTTATGCTAATGATGATTTTTTAAAATATGCTGGTTATAAAATGAATGAAATTTTGTATAAACCACATAATATTGTGCGTCATCCTGATATGCCAAAAACGGTTTTTAAATGTTTGTGGGATTATATACAAGATGGAAAAGAAATTTTTGCCTTTGTAAAAAATAAAACTAAACAAAATGATTATTATTGGGTTTTTACTAATGTTACAGCTTCATTTGATAATCAAGGAAATATTATAAATTATTATTCGGTAAGAAGAAAACCTAAAAGAGAGGCCATACCGGTTATAGAGCAAGTTTATAAGGTTTTAATAGAAGCTGAAAAAACTGGAGGTATAAAAGCTGGAGTGAATGAACTTATGAAGATAGTTAATTCTTATGGTATGAGTTATAATCAGCTAATTTTAGAGCTTCAAAAATAATTTTATAAAAATATTTAAAAAATGTTTTTTAAAAAAAGGTATAATAAGTCTGATTAATTTAAATTTAAGGAAATTATCTATGTCTTTGGAAAAAGTTCTAACTTCAGATGTTTTAATAACATCAAAAACTAATTTAAAAGGTGAAATTATTTATGCTAATGAGGATTTTTTAAAATACTCTGATTATAAAATTGAAGAAATTTTATATAAACCTCATAGTATTATGCGTCATCCTGATATGCCAAGAACTGTTTTTAAATATTTATGGGATAATATTCAAATGAAAAGAGAAGTTTTTGCTTTTGTAAAAAATAAAACAAAATTTAATGATTATTATTGGGTTTTTGCAAATGTAACTGCTTCTTGCGATGCTAATGAGAATATTTTAAATTATTATTCAGTAAGAAGAAAACCTAAAGCAGAAGCTGTTAAAACAATAGAGGAAATTTATAAAATTCTTATAAGAAAAGAAAAGGAAGGTGGTATAAAAGCAGGACTTGAAGAACTAAATGCTGTAGTAAAATCTTATGGGATGAGCTACAATGAATTAATAATGCAAATTCAAAAATAAAAGGATGTTGATGAAAAATATAGTATTAGTTGGTATTGGTCTGGGTATTTTATCTTGTGCAAATTCTATATATTTTATGGATTTTATTTCTTTTGGGTTTTCTTTGGCTTTGTTTTTATTGTTTGCTTTTGCTTTTGTTGTTTTAAAAAAAGAAGATCAATTTAGTGATAAAATCTTAGATCTTAGCAGAGAATTAAAAAATGGTAATTTTGATTCAAGAATTGTATACATTAAATGTAGCAATAAAAAGCTTAAAGAAATTGCGGATAATCTTAATAATACTATAGATGGTTTAGAAGCTTATTTGAGAGAAATTAATACTTCTATTGCTTGTTCTCAAAAGGGTGAGTATTTTAGAAGAGCTATTCCTGAAGGTTTAAAAGGAATTTTTGTTCATAATATTAACTTTATCAATAAAGCTTTAGATGATATAGAAAAAACAGGAAAATCTGTTTTTAAAAATGCTTTATCAAGAGAATTGATGGATTTGAGTTTAAATAGTCAAAATAAAAATTTAAATGACTTATCTTCTGCTTTAAATGGTATTATTAAGTTGATGAGGGAAGTTTTTGGTGATATTAAAATAATATCAGATACTGCTCAAAAGAATGGTTTAGAAGTGGGTAATTTGCAAGATTCGATTTCTTCTATGATGCAAGTGGCCGATGAGAGTAAAAAAGCTGTTGATACTTTTGCATCTAATGCTCAGAGTATTAATGCAATTGTAGAAGTTATTAGAGATATAGCAGATCAAACTAATCTTCTTGCGCTAAATGCGGCTATTGAGGCTGCTCGTGCGGGTGAACATGGAAGGGGTTTTGCTGTGGTTGCAGATGAGGTAAGACAACTTGCTGAAAAAACACAAAAAGCAACTGGCGAGATTACCTTGGCAATTCAAGTAATGAATCAAGAAATTGGCTCAATACAGGAAAATAGTGAAAAGGTATTTGATATTGCGAATTCTTCTAATAGTAAAATCGCTGATTTTAGCGAAGCATTTAGAGAATTAGAGGATAAAAGCTCTCATTTAGGAAAAGAATTTGTTAATTTTGCTTCTGATTTAACTTTATCAGCTATGAAAATAGATCATATTTTATATAAATCAGATGTTTATCTAACTCTTAATGGTTCTCAGCAAAATCTACAAAATCTTGATCCAATCTCTAGTCTATGTAAAGATGAAGATGCAAAAAGTATTTTCTGTCCTTTAATCTCTCAAAATGAAATGGATTCTAAGAGCGAAAAAATACAACACTCTGCAAATAAAGCTATAGAAATAGCTAAAAAAGAAAATATTTCAAAAGAAGATTATGATTCAATTATTAGTGACATAAGAGAGTTGGAAAAAGATAGTAAATTAATTATGGATAAACTAGAAGCTTAATAAGCTTCTAGTTTTTTACACAAGAGCTATTTTTAATACTTCATTTAAAGTTTTTACCCCAATTATTTTCATATTTTTTACTACTTCCTCCGGGATATCTTTTAAATCTCTTTCGTAGTTTTTATGTGGAATAATAGCCGTTTTAATATCAGCTTTATAAGCAGCAATTAATTTTTCTTTTAAACCACCTATTGGTAAAACATTACCCATTAGGTCAATCTCTCCTGTCATTGCAACATCAGATCTTACTTTTTTGTCACTAAAAATAGAGGCAATAGCTGTAGTGATTGTTATACCTGCACTTGGCCCATCTTTTGGTGTTGCACCATCTGGAACATGAATATGAAGATTGTATTGATTGTAAATACTTTCATCTTTTTTATAAAAAAGATTTTTTGGTGTTTTGATTTGTTCTTCATCGATTAAATTTTTAATAAGACTTTGAGCAATTTTTGCTGATTCTTTCATCACATCACCCAAACTTCCTGTAAGAGTTAACTCGCCTTTGCCTTTGATTTTAATAGCTTCTATTTTTAAAACATCTCCACCCACCGCAGTCCATGCAAGTCCATTTACTTGACCGATTTTATTTTCTTTTTCATGTTTTTCTATTTCAAAGACTTTTTTGTTTAAAAAATCTTTTAAATTTTTAGTATTAATATGAATGTTTTTAATATTTTCTTCCAAAAGAAGTTTTTTAACACATTTTCTACAAACTTCAGCAATCTTTCTTCTTAAATTTCTTACACCTGATTCTCTGGTATATTCACTGACTATTAATTCTATAGCTTCATCATCAAAACTAATTTCTTTTTCTTTTAGTCCATGTTTTTTTATTTCATCAGGTATGAGATAGTTTTTAGCTATTTGGAATTTTTCTTGAGGAGTGTAAGAGCTAAGCTCTATAAATTCCATCCTATCTTTTAAAGCAGGTGGGATTAAACTTGCATCATTTGCAGTAGCTATGAAAATAATTTTACTTAAATCAATGTTGAAATTTAGGTAATAATCTCTAAATTTAGTATTTTGTTCAGGATCTAAGATTTCAAGCAAAACTGCACTTGGATCTCCTCTATGGTTGCGACTTAGTTTATCAATCTCATCAAGCACTACTACAGGATTACTTTGTTTAGCTTCTATAAGTCCTTGTATAATGCGTCCTGGCATAGCTCCTATATAGGTTCTTCTATGCCCTCTTAATTCATTTACATCTTCTAAACCGCCTAAAGCTATGCGTACTAATTCTCTTTTTAATGCTTTTGCGACTGAATTTGCCAAAGAAGTCTTACCAACACCTGGAGGTCCAACTAAACACAAGATAACTTTTGCACCATCTCTATCTTTAATTTTGCGTTTTTCTAAAAGCTCTTTTACTGCAAAATATTCTTCAATACGTTCTTTTGGTTTCTCTAGGGCATAGTGATCACTATTGAGTTGCAAAGATACATCTTTTAAATTTAGTTTTTTCTTTGAGGAGTGCTCAAAAGGTATATCTAAAACCGTTTCTATGTAAGTTTGCACCATAGAGGCTTCTGAGTTATCTTGATGAATTCTTTCATATTTTTGAATTTGTTTTTTGATTTCTTTATAAGCTTCTTCATACATAAAAGCTTTTTTCTTTTCTAATTTTTTATTATATTCTTCTACTTCGCTTTCTTTTTGTATATCACTTCCAAGCTCTCTTTGAATTTGCTTGAGCTGTTCTTTTAGGAAATATTCTTTATTGACTTTATCTATTTTAGAATGAACTTTGTTTTTGATTTCTTTTTGAATTTTATTTGCTTCAATTTCTTTAGCTAAATAATCAATTAAATTTAAAAGCTTGGTTTCTAAATTAGTTTCGATGAAAAATTCATACGCTTGTTGTTTTTTGATTTTAATGGAATTTAGTATTAAATCACAAATTCTACTAGGCTCGACATCTTCTTCTATGGTTCTTAAAAGATCGGGTGGAAAATAATGACTCACAGTAGATAAAGCTTTAGCTTTTTCTCTTACTACTTCGATGATTGCTTCTTTTTTTGTGCTGCATAATGGTTCTTGGTGGATTAAATCAACTAGAGCAAGTAAGGGGTCATCTGAAATTTTTTCAACTATCTTAGCTTTGGCATAACCTTGAAATAAAATTTTAATTCTACCATCAGGCAATGGAACTTTTCTCATAATGGTTCCAATAACCCCACAATCATAAATTTCATCAAAACCACGTCCACCTTCAATCTTAGATGGTGCTACAAAAATCATGCTTTCATTTTGTAAAGCAGTATCTAAGGCTTTGATATTTTGCATATCATTTAAAAAAATTGGTGTTATCATAAAAGGGTATAAAAAAAGCTCATCTTCCACAAGAACAGGAAGTTTTGTTGGATAGTTTTGAGTGTTTTCTAATTTCATTACATTATACCTTCTTCAAATATTTTTCTATACCATGGAAGTTCTGGTTTAATCATATCGATTTTATTAAAATCGGAATTTTCTATTTTTTGCTTATAAATCTCATAGCTTTGCTCTCTATTTTTTTTATGATATAACTCTGCTATGCTGGTATCAAGATAAAAAACTGCAAGATTAAATTTAGTAAGCATGGTGTCAATTAAATCATTATATTGCACATTAGGATAGCTTTGATTGTATTCTTTGATTTCTTCTATTGTTTTTAACATTAGTGCTTGATTACGATTTGGAACAGCAAAAGAATCAAATTTGGCTTTGATTTTTAAATATCTTATATAAGCTACATTTTGTGAATCACCAAATTTATTTAAGTATTCATCAAGATAAAAATTTGCCATTTCATACTCCTCTTCACTAATGTGAGCTTGAGCCAATATAAGCAAAGTCTGTTCTAATAATGGATCAGCTATATGTTCAGCTGCCATTGAAGTATAATGTTTATCAGCTGCTTCAAGATTTTTTTCTTGTAAATCTTTTATAATTTGTTGATACCATTCCATCGAACTTAGATTATACAAATCTTCGGCTTTTTTTGAGCTGCATGCCCCTAAAAATAAACCTGCAATAATAAGCGAAAAAATAAAAAGTTTTTTCATAATGTTACCTTATAAATTTATATAGTTTATAATTATAGTGTTTTTATGTTTATGAAAATGTTAATTTTTGAATTAAAATTATAATCAAAAAGTTTTAATTAGCATAATTTAAAAAGTTGGAACTAAAATTGCTTTATGAGTTGTAATTTCTTAGTCAATAGATTTTAGGAGGCAAAATGAACTTAGAGGTTAAATGTCCTATTTTGGGGTTTGAAGATACCAAAAATATGAACTTTTATAAAATAGATGAGGTTTTTTATAGACTTAAAAGCCTTGATGGTAAAGATTTTTCTTTTGTGATGATTGATCCTTATATGATCCGTCCCGATTATGATTTTGAAGTACCTGATTATTATCAAGAATTATTAGCTTTAAATGAACAAACTAATTTTGGTGTATTTGTTATTGTCGCTATTAATGAGCCATTAGAAGAATCTACAGTTAATTTTTTAGCGCCTGTTGTGATGAATTATGATAATAATTCTTTAGTACAAGTGATTTTAGATACAAGCAAATATCCTAATTATTTTCAATCTGAAAAGATTTCAGCTTTTATTAAACAAGCAAAATAATGTCTGAAATTTATATTTTAGGAAATGGCGCTATGGCAAGTGCTATAGCTAAAGGTTTAAAAGATACTTATAAAGTAGTTATTGTTGCTAGGGATTTAAAAAAAGCTAGTAGCTTAAATTTAGAAGTTTTATCTTATGAAGAATTTGATTTAGAAGATAAAAATGTTATTTTAGCATTTAAACCTTATGCTTTAGAAGAAGTAGCTGTTAAATTAAAAGGCAAGGCAAGATGGCTTATTTCAGTTTTAGCAAATACTACTTTTGAGCAACTTCATTGTGTTAATGCGCAAAATTATATAAAAATCATGCCAAATACAGCAGCTGAATTTAAAGCCTCAGCGACTGCGTATTTGATGGAAAATGATTTATATAAAGATGAAATTTTATCTTTGTTAAATACTTTTGGTAAAACCATAGGTTTGCAAAATGAAAAAGAATTTGATGTGGCTATGGTTTTAAGTGGCTGTGCTCCTGCGTTTTTGGCTTTGGTAGCAGAAAGTTTAGCAAATGCAGGTGTGAAAAATGGTCTAAAAAATGAGCTTAGTTATGAGCTTACTCGTGCTTGTTTTGAAAGCTTTAGTGCTTTATTTAATCATACACATCCTGCTATTATTAAAGAAAAAATTTGTTCTCCAGCAGGAGTGACTATAAGAGGAGTTGAGGCTTTAGAAAAAAGAGCTTTGCGCGGTGCTTTTTTTGAAGCTTTTAATGTAAGTTTAAACAAATGAAGCAAGCTTTTAGTCTCCTAGAGCTTGCTTTTTGTATTGTAATTTTATCTTTTGTTTTTGGATCTTATTATCTTATATTTGCAAATAAATCTTTAAATATTATATGGCAAAATCAAATCCTTTTTAATGAAGAAAAAGAATTATTTATGCAAAATCCTTCATATAAAGCAAAAGAAGTAAATATAAATACTTATAACTTTTTAGAATACACTAGTGATGAGTTTAAACTCAAATCTTTAAAAATAAAAGATTTATCCTATAAAGAAGCCTTTATAGATGAAAAAAGCTTTTAGTTTATTAGAGCTTGTGCTAAGCCTTGTTATCTTGGGTGTATTGATTGTTATCTTAAGCAATCCGGCTATACATCTTTATAATTATAGTTACAAAATTAAAAATTCCAACACAGTATTTTTAAATTTAAATCAAACTTTGCTTAGTATGGAAAAAATTTATCATTCTTGTTTAAATGCGACATTGACAAGTAGTTCTTTTGAGTGCTATATGAGTGCAAATAATGATATTTTTTATGATGTATCATTGAAAAAATTAAACTTTAGTGGCATTATTTTAGAAAACAATGAAAGTTTTTTTAGTCCAAAAAGCAATTTACATTTTATAGAAAATGGAAATTCTAAAGGAATTTTAAGTAATTATAAAGATATGCATAGTGAAAAAAAGTTAAAAATATATGCTAATGATTATATGTATTTTTATGATATAAAAAATTCAAAAATTTATAAAGCATTAGTGAATGATAGAGAGAAAATCCATTTTAATAATGAGAAATTTAGTGGATTTTATACTATTTTATATGCTTATGTTAGAGTATATTTAGAAAATGAAAATATTTATATGCAAATAGATGATTTAAATCATAACAAACGATCTTTTTTACTAGCTCAAAATATTTCAAAGCTTATTTTCAAGTAAGATGATAAGGCGCTAAAAGTTTTAATATGCGATAAAAGTCAAAATGAATGTTTATTTAAGTGGATGTTTTTATGAAAAAATCGTTTGCTATGGTTTATACAATATCTTTTATTTTATTTATCTCTTTTGTTATGGTATTTATAATAAAAATTTCTTCATATTCTCCAAGAATTATGAAAGATTTAACTCTTTATACTCAAGGAAAGATTTTGCTTTATGATACAAAAGAGCTTTCTAAATATTTTTTATATCAAGCCTATTTAGAGGGTAAAGAATGTTTAAATGAATATAATTTTGAATATAATAATATAAAAATACGAATTGATTATGCTTATCCTTTGGGTGAGTGTAAAGGATATAAATTGATAGCAAATGATGCTAATGCAAAAAGCATTATAGCGGTAAATATTAGTGTGTTGCTAAATGATAATAAAGCGGTAAATGAAGAAGTGTTTTTACAAAAAAGTTTTTTTGTTTATCCTAAATTAGATTGAATGTAAGTTTGAACTCCAATAGCTATCATTTTTACCCCCATAGCCATAATAAAAACTAAAGCAATACGTGAAAAAACATAAAGTACAAGCTTTCCTATGACTTTTTCAATGGTAGCTGAAAAGTGAAATAAAGCAAAAATAAAAGCAAAGGTAAGTAGTACAGAAGCTATAGCTATAGCTAAATTTTGATCTTCTGAAATAACCACTATCGTTGAAAGTGTTCCAGGTCCTACTAGCATAGGAAATGCCATTGGAACTATACTTTTTTTCAATAATTCTTTATGACTTAATCCTTGATAATGTTGAAATTGAGAACTTGATGGAGTAAAAAGTAAGTTTCTAGTACTCATAATGATTAAAATCAAACCACCCGCAACTCGTAAATCATTAATATCTATTTTAAATAAATATTTCATAATAAACGGTCCAGAAAGTAAAAAAACTAAAACAATACAAAATGCAGTATAAATGATATTTCTAAAAAGTTTTTTTCTCGTATCAGCATCTAAGCCCTCAGTCATTGCGATAAATTGTGGAAGATTTCCAAAAGGATTTAAGACTGCTATAATAGCAACAGAAGCAAGTAAAATAGCATAAATTTCAGATTCTATATCTGAAAACATAAGACAACCTTTTATTTTCCCAAGCTTTTAAGCTTGGGATTGATTTAATAATTATAGTCCCTCAAAAGGATTAGTAACAACTTCTTTTCTATCTACGATATAAGGGATAAGTGCTACATGTCTTGCACGTTTAATAGCAACTTCAACCATTTCTTGGTGTTTTTTGCTAGTACCTGTTAAACGGCGTGGCATGATTTTAAATCTTTCTGATAAAGCATGTTTTAGCAATGCTGTATCTTTATAGTCTATAAAATCAACTTTAGCTTCTGTATATTTGCAATATTTACGTGAATATTTTCTTTTTTCTGCCATGTTTTTTCCTTTAAAATGGTAATTCTGTATCATCATCATATTTATCAATATCAATTTCCTTCATAGGAGCTTCCTTTTGAGGATTTTGATAAGTATTAGATGGGTTTGTTCTAGTTTGTACTTGAGCATAAGGGTCAAAACTTTGTTGTTGGTTAAAATTTTGATTATAGCCATAATTTTGATTGTCAAAATTGTTTTGTTGGTTATTTTGTACAGTTGAACCTAGCATTTCTAAATTCTCAACTTGAATGCTGTGTTTTGATCTATTTTGTCCATTTTGATCGCTCCACTGCTCAAATCTCAAACGACCTTCAATTAAAACTTTACTACCTTTGTTAAGGTATTGATTAGCAATCTCTGCTGTTCTACCAAAAAAACTAATGTCGATAAAGCAGGTTTCTTCTCTTTTTTCTCCTGTATTTGTACTAAATCTTCTTGTTACAGCTATAGCAGAAGAGCCTATCGCGCTACCTGATGGAGCATAGCGCATCTCTATATCCCTTGTAAGATTACCTACTAAAACGACTTTATTAAACATTAATTAGCCTTCTGTATTTTCACTAGCTTTGATTTCTTTTTTATTTTGTTTGATACCTTTGCTTAGTTTTTCCCAAGCTGCAATTTCTTTTTTATTTTCATATTTTACGATTAAAAATCTAATTACTTCTTCAGTGATTCTTAATACCCTTTCAAGCTCTGCTATTAAATTTGTAGGAGCTTTGAAATAAATCACAAAATAAGTTCCTCTTTCGTATTTTTTAATTTTATACGCAAGTTTTCTTGTTCCCATTGGAACTACGCTTTCAATTTCTGCGCCATTTTTTGTAAGGACTTCTTTTACGAATTCCAACTTAGCACTTACTTCTTCTTCTGTAAGTGTCGGTTTTAATATGAATAAAACTTCATAATGTCTCATTTAATTTCTCCTTATGGATATAAAGCCTAAAATTTTTAGGCAAGGATTTTGCATAAAATGCAAATTTTATTTTACCATAAGTTTTCTTAATTTAACTTTTTAATATGGAGCTAAGTTGTAAAAGTGTTGCGATTAAAAACTCTTTTTTTTCTATTTTAGAATTCTTTTTTAATTCATATTCGCAATTACAAAGTGTTAAAAAGATATGTTTATATTGTGATATTTTGATCACAAGAGCTTGTTTTTGAAGATTTTGTGTCACAGAAATAGGCGGGGCATAGCCTAAAATTTCTTTTAAGTCTAAATTTCCATAAATTTTAACATGTAATGCAATTTTAAAAAGTCTAGAAAAATTTGCATATAAGGCGTTAATCAGTGCTATTTCATTATAATTTTCTAAAATATTTTCAAGTTCATTTCTTAAATCTTGTTTTTGCATTAATTTATCAAAAAAACTTTCAAAGCTAATAGTGCTTAAGCTATAACAATGCTCTTGAATAATTTTTTCATCGATATTTAAACCACTAAATTTATTTAACTCATTAGCTGCTAAATATAAATTCTCATTAAAATTATAAAAAAGAGCATAGAGGGCATTTTGAGTGATGTTAATATTTAATTCTTTAGCTTTTAAAGCTAGCAACTCCATACCTTCTTTAGCTGAATTTACCTTATAAAATCTACAAAAATTATTAGCAAAAATTTTCTCTGCTTCGCTTTGTTTGGAGCTTTCATCATAAATTTCAAGTAAAAAATAATTATCTTGCGAATTTTGACAAAGCTGTAAAAGTTGTTTGAGTTCTTTGCTTGGGATTTTCTTTTGAGTTTTGATTTCTAGCAGTTTTCTCTCGCTAAATAAAGAAGCACTAGATAAATAATCATGGGCTTGCTTAAAATCATATTCTTCAAAATAAAATCTTAAACTCTCATCAAAAGAGTATTTGTCTTTAATAAATTTAGCATAAAGCTCTATTTGGAAATTATCCGCTCCATAAAGTAAGAAAAAATTAGGAAAACTATTGCTATTAAGTAAGCTTTGGAGTTGATTTTTATACATTTTGCTTTCTTTCTAAACTAAAATGCTTGGTGATTTTGCCAAAAATTTTAGCACTAACAATATCTACTTCAGTGATTTCTACTTCTACATTTTCTAATAAATTTGCCCTTGAACCTATGATGGTAATCAAAGCTCCTTTAATTTCATCATTTAATTTTACTTGCAATGAACTTTGATTTTCTACTACCAAAGCTTTAAATCTTTTTCCTATATTTTCCTTTGCCCATCTTGCAAATTTTCTATCCATGAAATGCCAAGCAACTTTATCCGCCTCTCTTTCTAGTAAGCTTAATTCTTCACAAGTACTTTGTATATTTAAAAGTAAATAATTAAACATTTTTTCATCATTGTTAATTTTAGCTTTTAAAAGTCTATGTAAAATAAGATCAGAATACCTTCTAATAGGACTTGTAAAATGGGTATATTTATCAAAACCTAAGCCAAAATGTCCCGCATTTTCACTAGAATATTCTGCCTTTTTTTGTGCTTTGATGATGAGCTTATCTACTTCTTCTCTTATATTTAGCTCATTTGCTAAGACTTGAATGTCTTTAAATAATTCTATGACATTATTTTTAGGATTAATATCTATACTAAGCGTTGAAAGATCAACTAGTAATTGATCTATTTTTTTATAATCAGGACTTAAGTGATTTCTAAAAACTCCTATATCAATGAGTTTTGCTGCAGCTTTATTAGCTAAAAGCATACAATCTTCGATTAAATTATGCGAGGCCGTGTCATTTTCAAGGCGTGTTTTTATGAGTTTATTATTTTCATCTAAAGTCATTCTTAGCTCTTGGGTTTTAAACTCACAAGCATTTTTTAATCGTTTTTTGCGTAAATTTTGAGTGATTTTAAAAACTTCATAAAGCCAATTAATTGCACCTAAATCTTCTTGCGTTTGTAAATACTCATCAACTTCATCATAATCAAAACGGCGCTTTGAGTTAATAATAGCCTCGAAAAGCTCTTCTTTAATCACTTCATTGTTTTGATCTAAGCTTATTTTAAAACAAAATGCTAACCTATCTTCATTAGGTTTTAGTGAGCAAATATTTTCACTCAAAGCTCTTGGCAACATAGGTATAGCAATATGAGGAAAATAAATCGAAAAACCCCTTGATCTTGCTTCTTTATCAATGGCGCTATAAGCATGCACATAAGCGCTTACATCAGCTATGGCTACATAAATGGCATGTTCATTTTTATCATAATAAATTGCATCATCAAAATCTTTTGCATCAATTGGATCAATGGTGCAAAAATTTAAATTTCTAAGATCTTTTCTTGATGGATACATACTTGCATCAACTTTATCTCCATAAGCTTTTGCTTCATTTTCACATAAATTATCAAAAATTGCATTTTTATTAAAAAGTGCTAAGGAAATTTTTTCATCCACAAAATCATCATCAATATGCCCTATCACTTCAGTGATATTATTATCATGATTTTCTATTTTTAAAATAGTTCCTAAAGGCAGAGCTTTTAAGGATTTTTGAGAGGCTTTTAAGGCACATGTAAGTCCTGTTTGAATATTTACTCCAAGAACTGCTTCGCCGTATTTTTTAGTCATAACCAAAGAAGTTTCGTGGGCTCTTTTAAGTATTAAAATAACTTTAGCACTTGGACGCTTTTTTTTAAGAGGGAGTAATTTTACCACAACTATATCAGCATAATTTGCTCCTTTTAAATTTTTATTTTCTATGAGCAAATCACGCTTAAAAGCAGGATCAAAACTTTCTAAAAATCCCGTTCCATTAACAGAAATATCAATTTTACCAAAAGTAAAGCCATCTTTTAAATAGTATTTGTTTTTATAAAATTTAATGATATCACAAGTTAATAATTCTCTAATGATTTGCTTATTTTTATTGGTAATTTCATTAGCATTTAGACCATAACTTAGTTGATTAAATAATTCTTTCATAAGACTCTTTATAGTAATTTTTCAAAACTTAAATTTTATCATAAAAGGATTAAATTTATATTTTTTAGTTATAATCTTTGCTCTAATTTTAATTTTAGGAGTGCATAATGGCTGTATCAATTTATTATGATAAAGATTGTGATATTAATTTAATAAAATCAAAAAAAGTAGCTATTATAGGTTTTGGCTCTCAAGGTCATGCTCATGCTATGAATTTAAGAGATAGTGGTGTAGATGTTATCATAGGCTTAAAAGAGGGTGGGCAAAGTTGGGCAAAAGCTCAAAAAGCAAATTTTATAGTAAAAAGTGTAAAAGAAGCTACTAAAGAAGCAGATTTGATTATGATTTTAGCTCCTGATGAAATTCAAAGTGAAATTTTTAATGAGGAAATTAAACCTGAATTAAAAACAGGTAAAACTCTAGCATTTGCACATGGATTTAATATCCATTATGGACAAATTGTTGCTCCAAAAGGTATAGATGTGATTATGATAGCTCCTAAAGCTCCAGGTCATACTGTAAGGCATGAATTTAGTATAGGCGGGGGTACTCCTTGTTTAATTGCTATCCACCAAGATGAGAGTAAAAATGCTAAAAATTTAGCTTTAAGTTATGCTAGTGCTATAGGTGGTGGTAGAACAGGTATTATAGAAACAACTTTTAAAGCTGAAACTGAAACAGATTTATTTGGTGAGCAAGCAGTACTTTGTGGAGGACTTAGTGCTTTAATTCAAGCTGGTTTTGAAACCTTAGTTGAAGCAGGGTATGAGCCTGAAATGGCGTATTTTGAGTGTTTGCATGAAATGAAATTAATTGTAGATTTGATTTATCAAGGTGGTATTGCTGATATGAGATATTCTGTTTCTAATACTGCTGAATATGGAGATTATATCACAGGGCCTAAGATTATTACCAAAGAAACTAAAGAGGCTATGAAAGGTGTTTTAAAAGATATACAAAATGGAAGTTTTGCTAAAGATTTTATCTTAGAAAGAAGAGCGAATTTTGCAAGAATGCATGCAGAGCGTAAATTAATGAATGATTCTTTGATAGAAAAAACAGGACGCGAACTTCGCGCTATGATGCCTTGGATTAGTGCTAAAAAATTAGTTGATAAAGATAAAAACTAATTTGAAAACTATAAATAAAAAATACAAAGTGCTTTTAGCACTTTGTCTTGTTGTAATTGGAATTTTTCTTTTTGCATTTGGAGCTTTGTTTTTAAAAAAAGAAGAAAATAAAGGTTTAGATTACAATCAAACAATAAACAAAAAAGAACCATTACTACCCACAAAAGAGCAAGAAAATAATTTTAGTTTTAATGATATAAATTTGACTTTAGAAAATGAAAATTTAGAATTTTTAGATAAAAATATTAGTGAAATTTTAAATTTAAACCCTGTAAATACAGAGTTAAATCAAACTAAAGAAGATAATCAAACTTCAATTTTAAAAGTAATAGATCAAAATGCAAGCAAAGAATCAAAAAATGAAGAGCAAAATATATCAGATAAAAATGAGGATAATAAAACTCAAATTCTAATACAAAAAAATACCAAACCTCGTTTAGCAATTATCATAGATGATATGGCAAGTCACACTCATGTAGATATGCTTAAAAAAACAAATTTAAAATTAATCCCATCTTTTTTCCCGCCTGATAAACGCCATCCTTATACAGCTGAGTTTGCAAAGGATTTTGACTTTTTTATGGTGCATTTGCCCCTTGCTGCTATAAAATATGACAAGGCAGAATTAAATACTTTACACCCTAGCGATGATATGCAAAAAATAAGCAAGCGTGTAGCTTTTGTAAAAGAGCAATTTCCAAGAGCAAAATTTATTAACAACCACACAGGAAGTTTATTTACTGCAAATAAGCAGGCTATGGAAAAATTATTTAATGCTTTTAAACAAAACGATTTTATTTTTGTTGATTCAAGAACCATAGGAAAATCTAAAGCAAAAAACTTAGCAAATCAGTTTAATCAGCCTTATATAGCTAGAGATGTTTTTTTGGATAATGAAGATGATATAACATATATTAAAAATCAACTCAAACAAGCAGTAGAAGAGGCAAAAAAGAAAGGTTTTGCTATCGCTATTGGTCATCCAAGAGAAAAGACTTTTAAAGCTTTGGTACAAAGTAAAGAATTGCTAAAATCAGTTGAGCTTGTGTATTTAAATGAAATTTATTGAAAATATTGAGGATTTTAAAAATCTTTTAAATCCACCTTCAAAGATTTATTATAAAGGCAATTTAGAGCTTTTAAATGCTAGAAAAGTAGCTGTTATAGGTTCTAGAAAAATGAGTGTTTATACCAAAAATTGTCTTGTTGAATTGGTGACTTTGTTAAAAAAAGCTAAGGTTTGTGTGGTAAGTGGCGGGGCTTTGGGGGTTGATATCCAAGCAGCTAAAATAGCTTACCCTCAAACCATAGCTATATTTGCTAATGGGCTTGATGAGATTTATCCAAAAGCAAACACAAATGAAATTTTAAATATTTATGAAAATGCATTAGCCTTAAGTGAAAATGAAGGAAATTACAAGGCAAAGCCCTATGATTTTTTATTAAGAAATAGACTTATTATTGCTTTAAGCGAGGTTGTTATAATAGCTCAAGCTGATTTAAAAAGTGGTTCTATGCAAAGTGCAAGACTTGCTTTATGTATGAATAAACCTATATATGTATTACCTCATAGGAAAAATGAAAGCGAAGGAACAAATTTGCTTTTAGCTACAAAAAAGGCAAATTTAATTCATGATTTTGATGAATTTGTAAAAATGTTTGGAGAGCTTCATTATGAGCAAAGTGAAGATGATTTGTTAAGTTTTTTAAAACATGAAGATGATTTAGAAAAAGTTTTGAAAAAATTTGGCGATAGAGTTTATGAGTATGAACTTGAGGGTTTGGTAGAAATATCTGGAGTGAAAATAAGATCTTGCATATGAAAACTTTAGCATTAGATATAGGCTTAAAGCGTATTGGTGTTGCTTTGTGTGTTAATAAAAGTATAGCTATGCCACTTGAAGCTATTATTAGAAAAAACCGTAACCAAGCAGCAAATGAGGTAAAAAAGTACATCAAAGAGTATGATGTAAATGCTTTAGTAGTAGGAATTCCTTTAGGTGGATCTAGTGAAGATGAAATGCGAAAAAGGGTGGAACATTTCATATCTTTACTTGATTTTGACAAAGAAGTTTTTTTTGTCGATGAGAGTTTTAGTTCTAAAAATGCACAAGAACTTGGCATGGTGAATTTAAAGAAAAAAGATGGCAAACTTGATTCTTTAGCTGCGTATTTGTTTTTAAAGGATTTTTATGGCCTTACTTGATTTAAATACAGCTTTAGATGAAATTTATACAAAAGAGCAAAAAGAACAAATCCTTCAAAGTTTTAATCAAGAAAAATATATTAATATTTTTAGAAATTCCTTGCTTGTTGATAATGATGAATTAGAAGAAATTTTAAATAATGAAAATATAGAATTTGAAAAAATTGATCTGAATTGTTATAAAATTCCAAGTATCTTCAAAAGTAAACTAAGCTCAATGAAAGCTTTTAATGAGGGTAAGTTTTATATACAAAATTATTCTTCGTATTTATGTGCTAAAGCTTTGGATGTTAAAGCTGGTGAGAGTGTATTAGATATGTGTGCAGCTCCTGGTGGAAAAAGTTTAAATTTGGCTAATTTTATGCAAAATGAGGGTTATTTAGCAAGTTGTGAATTATCTAAAACACGTTTTTTTACCTTAAAAAAAACTATGGAAAATTATCAAGTTAAAATTGTAAAATGCTTCTTAAAAGACGCACGTACTATAGGCAAGGCTTGTCCTTTGAAATTTGATAAAATTTTACTTGATGCACCTTGCTCAACTTTTGCAAAAATGGGTTTTGAAATCCAAAAAAATACAAAAGAAATTAAGCAAATTGCAAATTTGCAAAAAAAGCTTTTGCATTCAGCATTATTAGCTTTAAAACATGGCGGAGAATTAGTATATAGCACTTGTACATTTTTAAGAGAAGAAAATGAAGCAGTTTTAGAAAATGCATTAAGAAATGAAAATTTTAAATTAGAATTGCTTGATTTTAATTTGGTTAATGTTGATTTTATATGTGCAAAGAGTGATGAATTTGATTTATCATTTGCTAAAAGAGTTTTACCAGATGACTATGCAGATGGGTTTTTTATAGCAAAAGTGAAAAAATATTAAAAATCAATAAAATTAAATGTGAAAAATATTTTTTAGTTTAAAACTTAAAGTGCTATTTTTAGGTGCTTAGAAGGTAAATTCACACTGTGAAACTCTTGTGAATAAAACGATGAAATTTTGAAAACTTAAATTAAAGTAGTAGTAAATAAATGTAATAAAAAATATATTAAAGATAAATAAGCACGAAGCTTATTTATCTCTTAAGTTTAATTCGCTAATTAATTTAGAATAAGCTTGATAATCTTTTCTTTTTAGATAAGATAAAAGTCTTTTTCTTTGACCAACAAGCTTTAAAAGACCTAAGCGAGAAGAAAAATCTTTTTTGTAGATTTTTAAATGTTCTGTTAAATCTGAAATTCTTGCGCTTAAAAGTGCGATTTGAACTTCTGGAGAACCTGTATCTCCTTCTTTTCTAGCAAATTTTGCAACTATTTCTGCTTTTTTAGCCGAATCTAAAGCCATAATAGACCTCCTGAGCGGTATTAAAATAAAAAGTGTAATTATAACTAAAAAACCAAAAAGAATGCTGAAATTTAAAAAATATGAAATTTAATATTTATCGATACTTATTTTTGATATAATAAAAATTTTTATTAATAACCAATAATATATTTTATTTATAACTTGAAAGGAACAAATGTTATTTACCAAAGCTAGCGAATATGCTTTATTATCTTTAATTCATATAGCAAAATCCCAAGAACCACAAGATGTAGATACTATGTCAAATGTCTTAGATATACCTAAAAGTTTTTTAGCAAAAATTTTACAAGCTCTTGCTAAAGATGCACTTTTGAAGTCTTACAAGGGAGCTAAGGGTGGTTTTGCGCTTATTAAGCAACCAAGTGAATACACTTTAAAAGAAATTATCAATAGCGTAGAGAAAAAATCTATTAATGTTTTTGAATGTAGTAATGGAATTTGTCCTTCTCAAAAAGAGGATAATTGCAAAATTATGCCAGTTTTAGTGAAACTTCAAAATAAGATAGATGATTTTTTAGTTTCTATTACCTTAGAGGATATTATTCAAAATAATGGCTAAAAGAGATATTTTTAGCTTAGTATTGCCTTGGGTTGCTCCGCTTGTTGCACCTATTTTAAAGGCAAAAAGTTTAACTATAGTGGCTGTAATTATTGCAATTTTAGCAATTATTATAGTGCCTTTACCAAGTATAGTTTTAGACTTTTTTCTTGCTTTAAGTATTGCCATTTCGGTTTTAATTATTTTAATTTCTTTGTATATACCAAAGCCTACGGATTTAACAACTTTTCCAACGTTGATTTTGATCATCACACTTTTTAGACTTTCACTTAATATTGCTACAACGCGTATGATTTTGAGTGAGGGTCATCAAGGTCCAGCAGCTGTTAGTGATATAGTGGCAAGTTTTGGTGAATTTGTTGTTGGTGGCAATTATGTTATAGGTATGGTTGTTTTTTGTATTTTGGTTTTGATTAATTTTATGGTTGTAACCAAAGGTAGTACAAGGGTTTCTGAGGTTCAAGCAAGATTTACCCTTGATGCAATGCCAGGTAAGCAGATGGCTATTGATGCGGATTTAAATGCAGGTTTGATTGATGAAAAAACTGCACGCGCAAGACGCCAAGAAATTATAGCCGAAGCAAATTTTTATGGAGCAATGGATGGTTCTTCTAAATTTATAAAAGGGGACGCTGTTGCTGGGATTATTATCACCATTGTAAATTTAATTGGCGGGTTTATGATAGGTTATTTTCAGCATGATATGGAGCTTGGAGAATGTGCTTCAACTTATACTATATTAACAATAGGTGATGGACTTGTTTCTCAAATTCCTGGGCTTATCACTTCAACAGCAACTGCAATTATCATTACGCGTGCTAGTAAAGATGAGGATAATTTTGCTGAAGGTTCTATTAATCAGCTTTTAGGAGAATACAAAACACTATTAATTGTAGGTTTTGTTTTATTTATTTTTGCTTTAGTACCTGGTTTACCGCATTTTTCTTTGGGTTTTATGGCTTTGGTGTTTTTGGGTCTTGGTTATATGATAAAACAAGTGCAAGAAGGTAAAATTCAAATCAATACAATTTCGGCTAAAAAATCTCAAGAAGCTGATGAGCAAGAGCAAGCTAAACCTCAAAAACGCAGCGAGGAAGAAATTTTAAAAGAAGAAGAAAACAAAATCACAGATATTTTAAAATTAGAAATTTTAGAATTAGAATTAGGTTATGGACTTATTAAATTAGCAGAAAGTGAATTAACAGAGCGTATTAGATCAACAAGACGCAATATAGCTCAAAGTTTAGGTTTTTTAATGCCAAAAATTAGAATTAGAGATAATTTACAATTAAAGCCTAATGAATATACTTTCAAGCTCAAAGGTGTGGGTATAGCTAGTGCTGAAATTTATCCAGATAAATATCTGGCTATGGATAGTGGTTTTATAACTGAACCTATCGAAGGTATAGCTACTAAAGAACCTGCTTTTAATTCTGATGCTTTATGGATAGAATCATCTTTAAAAGATGAGGCAACGCTAAATGGTTATATTGTAATTGATCCAGCAAGTGTGATTTCAACCCATATGAGCGAGCTTATAAAAGCCAATGCTTCAGAACTTTTAACTAAACAAGAGGTTCAAAATTTATTAGATAAAATCAAAAATGATTATCCTATCGTAGTAGATGATTGTTTAAGAGTTGCTAGTATAGGTTTGATTCAAAAAGTTTTAAAAGCTTTACTTAAAGAGCATATTCCTATTAAAGATATGCTTACAATTTTAGAATCAATTAGTGATATAGCTGAAGTAAGTAAGAGTTTGGATATGATTATTGAGCATGTAAGAGCTTCTTTAGCAAGAGCAATTACAAATTTATATGTGGATGAAAAAGGGCAAATTAGCTTTTATATTTTTGATGCTGCTGCTGCTGCAAAATTAATGGAGCATGTGCAGTTTAAAGATGGTTCGTATCATTTAATGATAAATGTAGCTCAAACCGGCGCTTTAGTAGAAGCTTTAAAAGCTGAACTTGCAAGTGTAGCAAATACAAGAATTAAACCTTTCTTGCTTTGTGTTGAGCCACAACTTAGAAAATTTATTGCTGATATTTGTTCTAATTTTGGTATTAATATTACGGTTTTAAGTTTTGCTGAGATTGCAGAAAATACCAAATTTGAAACAGAAGGTATCATAAAAGTTGATAATTTATAAAGGAAAAATATGAAAATTTATCATCTTTCACATACAGATTTAGATGGCTATGCTTGTCAGTATGTGCTAGATTTTTATTTTAAGAATTGTTATTTTTATAATTCTAATTATGGTAAAGAGATTAATGAAAATTTTAATGTGATTTTTAAAAATATAGAGGAAGATTTAAAGCAAAATCCTAATGAAGAATTTGTGATTTTAATCACGGATTTAAATTTAACTTTAAGTCAATGTGAAGATTTTCAAAAAGCTATAGAAGGTAAAAAAATCAAACTTTTACTTTTGGATCATCATCAAAGTGGCTTAGAATGTATGCAAAAATATCCTTGGTATTTTTTAGATGATAAAAGATGTGCTACTAAGATTGTTTATGATTTTTTTAGTAAATGTTATGGCGAAAATAAGGCTTTGTCAGAATTTGTAGATGTGGTAAATGCAGTAGATATTTGGTTGAGTGAAGATGAGAATTTTGAACTTGGAAAAGTACTGCTTGGTATGGTTTCTGGAGCAAAAGAAATCAATAGAGTAATGTTTGCACAAGAAAATATCAAATATCTTTTTTATCTTTTTGATGTTTGTAGAAAATACATTCATCAAAAAAATGCTCATATTAATTTAGATGATGATTTGCATGGCTTAAAAAAATCTTTTTTCAAAAAAGAAAATGATGATACTTTAAGTAATTTAATTTCTAAATTCGTAGTAGAAAAACTAAGTGCAAATAAAGAAAAATTTAGTGTATTTTATAAAGGAAGTAAAGGTTTATTAACTTCAAATATAGGCAATACTTCCGTAATTGGAAATGATTTTTTAATGCAAAATCCTGATTTTGATTTTTTCGTTGATCTTAGTTCAAGAAAAACCTTAAGTTTTAGAGCAAATAATAAAATCGATGTGAGTTTGATGGCTAAGAGTTTGGTCAATGGAGGAGGGCATAAAAATGCTAGCGGTGGATTGTTCGCTGCGTATAAAGATAGCTCTAACTATGATTTTATAAAAGCACAATTTGCGGATTTGATTAAAAGCAAAGAATTAAAGGAAAATAATGAAAACAAATCATGATTTTAAAGAAGAAATAGAAAATTTACAATATGAATTAAGCATAGTTTTAGAGGCAATGCTCTTGTTTGCTGGGGTAAAAAGAGCAAAATTAGAAAAAGCAATTGAGGCTTATATTGATTGTATTGATGAGGTTTGTCAAAATACTCAAAAAGAAGGAGTTGATGAGATCTTAGAAGTAGTAGAGTACTTAAAAAATCATCATAAAGATTTATTTGAATGAAAATTTTATTATTGTTTTTTGCGGGAATTTTTTCTTATGCAAATATCTATGAAGATTTAAGTGATTTTGCTTACAATAAACAAAACACGCTAAATTTAAGCTCAAGTCAAGCTTTATTTTTAGAATACAAACAAAACAAACAAGCTTGTGTGGATATAGTACTTGCTAAAGATAAGGTTTTTGTGGTTAAAATTTATCCATTATGTGAAAATTTAAACGAAAAAAGTCTAAATGAGTACTTAAATACGCAATTTATAAGTTTATACGCTAAAGATTTATCAAAACTAAGAAAAGAAATTACTGATATTAAAAACATAATGCGTGATTTTATGATTTATTATACCTTACATCAATCTTTTGCAAACGAAATTAAAAAAATGAGTAAAAATGATAAATTACAAGCGTATAAACTAGATGAGAAAAAAGGTGGAAAAATTCTTTACAAGGTTAATAATCAAGCTTGTGTAGTTTTTGATTTATATTTAGATGAAAATTTGCAATCTAGTATGCAAATAAGCGGAATGGAAAATTTAGATAAAACTTGTATGGAGTTAATCTCATCTCCTGATTTTAAAGACTTATCTTTCACAAAAGAGGGTATGAAAAAATATAAATTAAAAAACTAATCTAAAAAATCTTAAATAATATAATTTTAAAATTCTACTTAAAGCCATTTTTTTTCTTTCTATATTAGAAAACACATAAGCTTCTAGATCTTGCTTTTCTCTTAAAGTAAGATTTTTCATTATTATAAACCTTTTAAAAAATATTGCTAGATGCAATTATATTATCTTTTCTTTTAAAAAAACTGAAAAATAAATTTTTATATATTATATATAAATAACTAAATAAACTTTAGTTATATAGACTAAATAATTTTAAATATTTTTATTTAAAAATAACTTGACATTATTATACTAAAGTTGTATAATTATTTTATCACTTAAAAACATTGAGTGCTAAATTAAAAACTAAGGTTTTATAGTGAAGTCTTATAGTAAAAAAGATTTAATTTTAAAAACCATCATTGAGACCTATCTAGAGGGTAATAATCCTGTGGGTTCTAATGAGTTAAATCATAAAGTTAGCATACCTGCTTCTACTATAAGAGTTTATTTTAAAAAATTAAGTGATGAGGGTGTATTAACACAACTTCACATTAGCAGTGGTCGCATACCAACTTTTACTGCTATGAAGGCTTATTGGTATGAACAACTTTGCGAAGATGAGATTGTGATTAACGATCTTGCTTTGCTAGAGTTTTTACTTGATAAGTTTGAAATTTATACCTTAGTTTATGGTGGTGATGAGCTTATTTTACAAGATATTACTAAGGTTAATGATAAATTTATCATACTTGATTTTGGACAAAATGAGTTGGTTTTAAGATTTAGTCAAGATAGTTTAATTTTCTTACAAAGACTTATAGGACTTGATCTAAAAAGTATTGAAAATTTAGCTTTTAGGGTTGAGTTTAAAGAGTTGTCAGAGAAAATTGCCATGTTAAAAGATGCTATGGTTTATTATAGATATAATGAGAGTAAAGCTTATCAAATTTATCAAAATGATGAATTTGCTAAGCTTTTATCTCCTCAAATTGGATTTTATTTTAACGATAAATTGCAATTTGATCCTTTATTTGAAGAGGGTTTTATGGGGTTAAAGCTTAAGAGTACATTTTTAGGTAAAGAATCTAATATGGTTTTTGCCGGTAGTGTGTATTCTGATTTTAAAACAATGTTAAATATTATAAAGGAGGCTGCGTGAGCGAAGAAAAGCAAAATGAGCAAATGCAAGAAGAAACAGTGGAAAATTCAGAAAGTCAAAACAATGAATTAGAAAAACTTCAAGCAGAGTATAATGAGTTAAAAGATACTTATTTAAGAGCAAATGCTGAATTTGAAAATATCAAAAAAAGAATGGAAAAAGAAAAAATTGCAGCAACAATTTATGCAAATGAAAGTTTTGCTAAAGATTTGCTTGATGTAGTTGATGCATTAGAGGCGGCTATTAATGTAGAAGCCAATGATGAATTAAGTTTAAAAATCAAAGAAGGGGTTCAAAACACTTTAGATTTGCTTTTGAAAAAACTTGAAAAACATATGGTTAAGGTAATAGAAGCAAATGGTGAGTTTGATCCAAATTTACATGAAGCGATGTTTCATGTTGAAAGTGCTGATCATGAAAGCAATCATATCGTTCAGCTTTTACAAAAGGGCTATATGATGAATGATAGAGTGATTAGATCAGCAAAAGTTAGTGTTGCAAAATAAAATTTAATAAAAAGGATAAAAAATGGCAAAAGTTATAGGTATAGATTTAGGTACAACAAATTCTTGTGTGAGTGTATATGAAAGAGGCGAGAGTAAAGTTATCCCAAATAAAGAAGGTAAAAATACTACTCCTTCAGTAGTTGCTTTTACAGATAAAGGTGAAGTTTTAGTTGGAGATAGCGCTAAGCGTCAAGCTGTGACTAATCCTGAAAAAACTATTTATTCTATAAAAAGAATTATGGGTTTAATGATCAATGAAGAAGCAGCAAAAGAAGCTAAAAATCGCTTACCTTATCATATCACAGAGAGAAATGGGGCTTGTGCGATTGAAATAGCAGGTAAAATTTATACTCCACAAGAAATTTCAGCAAAAGTTTTAATGAAATTAAAAGAAGATGCGGAGGCTTTCTTAGGTGAAAAAGTAGAAGATGCGGTTATTACTGTTCCTGCGTATTTTAATGATGCACAAAGAAAAGCTACAAAAGAAGCAGGGCAAATTGCAGGATTGAATGTATTAAGAATTATCAACGAACCAACTGCAGCAGCTTTGGCTTATGGACTTGATAAAAAAGAAAGTGAAAAAATTGTAGTTTATGATTTAGGTGGTGGTACATTTGATGTTACTGTGCTTGAAACAGGTGATAATGTTGTAGAAGTTTTAGCAACTGGTGGTAATGCATTTTTAGGTGGTGATGATTTTGATAATAAATTAATCGACTTTTTAGCAAATGAGTTTAAAGATGAAACAGGTATTGATCTTAAAAACGATGTAATGGCTTTACAAAGATTAAAAGAAGCAGCTGAAAATGCTAAAAAAGAATTAAGTTCAGCTAATGAAACTAATATTAATTTACCATTTATCACAGCTGATGCAAGTGGTCCAAAACACTTAACTAAAACTCTAACAAGAGCTAAATTTGAAAGTATGATTGATGGCTTAGTTGCTGAAACTATTAGTAAAATTAACGAAGTAGTAAAAGATGCAGGGCTTGACAAAAATGAAGTAAAAGAAATCGTTATGGTGGGTGGTTCTACCCGTGTTCCACTGGTACAAGAAGAAGTTAAAAAAGCCTTTGGAAAAGAGCTTAATAAATCAGTAAATCCTGATGAAGTTGTTGCAATAGGTGCGGCAATTCAAGGTGCGGTTATTAAAGGTGATGTTAAAGATGTATTATTGCTTGATGTTACTCCGCTTTCTTTGGGTATTGAAACTTTAGGTGGTGTGATGACTAAAATCATTGAAAAAGGTACAACTATACCAACTAAAAAAGAACAAGTTTTCTCAACTGCTGAAGATAATCAAAGCGCAGTTACTATCAATGTTTTACAAGGTGAGAGAGAATTTAGCCGTGATAATAAATCTTTAGGAAATTTCAATCTTGAAGGAATTCCACCAGCGCCTCGCGGTATGCCACAAATTGAAGTAACTTTTGATATTGATGCAAATGGTATTTTAACAGTTAGTGCAAAAGATAAAGCTACAGGTAAAGCTCAAGAGATTAAAATCACAGGCTCAAGCGGACTAAGTGAAGAAGAAATCAACAACATGGTAAAAGATGCAGAGCTTCACAAAGAAGAAGATAGAAAACGCAAAGAAGCAGTAGAAGCTAGAAATGCTGCTGATAGCTTAGTGCATCAAGTAGAGAAATCTTTAAGTGAGCTTGGAGATAAAGTAGGTGATGATGATAAAGCAAATATTCAAAAAGCCTTAGATGAGTTAAAAGAGACATTGAAAAATGCTAATGCTTCTAAAGAAGAAATTGAAAGCAAAATGAAAGCTTTAAGTGAAGTTTCTCATAAATTAGCAGAAAATATGTATAAAAAAGAAGAACCAAACGCTCAAAAGAAAAAAGACGATGATGTAATCGATGCTGAAGTTGAGTAAAAACTAAACTAGAAGCCTTGTTGCTTCTAGTTTAATCAATATATTTTTTACAATCTTCCTTAAAATAATTTCTATCAAATCTTGCAAAATTATCATTATTTGGCACTTTATAGCATTCAGTGAAATTTTTAGCTTTAAGAATTTTGACATAAAAACTAGGAATGGCTATGTTGTTTTTAATGCGTTTTGGCTTATCATCATAAAGTACTAAATTTAAGACTTCTAATTCTTTATTTTTCTTTGCTAAATATCTTTCTCTTTGTTCGATTTCATTCCAAATTTCTGCATTAATATCTTTTTTTTGCGGAGTGATATTGCTCATTAAAAAAGTGCTAAGTTGGGCTTGCGGGGTTGCATTCATGGATTGATTTGGCACGACATGTCCTCTTGTATAACCACTTCTTAGATAATCCTCCCAATAAGTTCTGTATTTTTTAGGTATATTGGTATCTTCTTGAAATCTTGGGCGTTTTTTGATGTGTCCTTGATTTAAAATTTTAGCTTCTAATTTATAAGCAATAGCCTTAGTGCCTTTATAATTATAATCATAACAATTAATATAATAATATTTATCCATCAATAAAGAGCAGTCTTTAAAATAAGCTTTAAAGCTAGGATGTAATTCATATTGAGTATAAGCAAAAGAGCTTAAAGCTAAGGCGCAAAGTGCTAAAACTTTTTTCATGCTAAAAGCTTTCTTACCATTTCATTAAGTCTTTTACCATCAACGCTTGCGCCAAAAGCTGCTTTAGCTTCTTTCATTAAAATACCTTGTTCTTTTAAAGAGTTAATTTGTAATTTATCTATAAGTTTTTTTAGCTCACTTTCTAATTCCTCATCGTTAAGTTGTTTTGGTAAATAAGCACTTAAAATAGCTACTTCTTGGAGTTCTTTTTGTGCTAAATCTTCTCTAGATCCTTTAGAAAAAGCCAAAGCTGCTTCATTTCGTTTTTTAATCTCGCTTGCAATGATTTTATATATTCTTTCATCATTAAGTGTGATTCTTTCATCAACTTCTATTTGTTTAAAGCTAGCATTAAGCGTTCTTAAAGTGTTTCTTTTAAAATCATCTTTATTCCGCATAGCTTCTTTAATATCTTCTAAAATTTGTTCTTTTAAACTCATTTTTTCTCCTTTAAAATTTGATATTTTTAAAATGTGCTATACACACACCTTCTCTAACACCATCATCAATTACAATGAGCTTTTGCTTATTAAATAAAGCAAAAAGTATCATTGAGCCTGCTATGAGGTATTTTTTTCTATTTTCTCCAAGGTAAATTTTAGCTTTTTCTTGTTCTAAATTCCAAATTTTTAATGCAAAATCAAAAAAATCTTTGCGTTTGAGTATTTTACCATTTACACTTTCTTCTAGGTAATCTTTGTATTTTATGTTTTGTTTATAAGCACAAAGTGTGGTGGGTACTCCTGAATTTAATATGAAAAAATTTCCTTTTAATTTTATATCTTTACTAAGATTAAAAGCTTTTAAGACAAGTTGTTTTAGATGCGCAGGGTAGGGGCTTAGATGAATTTTTAATTTTTCATCTTTAATACGTGCAAGATTTTGTGGATATTTTTTAAAAAATCTTACATAAGCACTTGGTTTTATAGCTTTAAAATGCATTCTTTCATAAAAACTAATAATTCCAAAATCATAACTTTTACTAAACTTTTCATTTGAAATTTCACAAGAAGCACCGCCTAAATCACAATAGTTTAAGTCTTTTCTAAAAAGTTTAAGAGCTTTAAGACGCTCTTGCATACCTAAAATGCTTAGTTTTGCTTCGGTTTTTGCATCGACTAATTTTATATCAAGTTTAAATTCTTTTTGAATTTTTTCAAAAATAAACTCAGTATTTTTTGCTTTTCTAAAAGCAGCTGTGGCGACTGCTTTGGCTTGACTTAAATCATAGTTTTTTTCTTTTAAGATTTTCAAAGCGCTAAAAATTCTTTCTATGGCTTCATTGCTAATGGTGTCATTTTGCATATTTTTAGCTGCACCTATGATAAATTCTTCGCTTTTTAATTTATTAAAATTCTCATCCATTAAAACAGCTCTTAATGTATTTGAACCCATATCAATACCTAGCACTAGCTCTCCTTAAAAAATTTAAAGTATAATAGCAAAAAACTTATAAGGAAAACTTATGCTTTTAGGGGTTAATATCGATCATATAGCAGTTTTAAGAGAAGCTAGAAAAGTAAATGATCCTGATTTACTTGAAGCTGCTATTTTGAGTGCAAATTTAGCTGATCAAATCACTATCCATGTGAGAGAAGATCGTCGCCATGCTAATGAGTTTGATTTAGAAAATATTTTAAAATATTGCAAATGTGTAGTGAATTTAGAATGCTCTATTGATATGATAGAGTATGCTTTAAAATACAAACCCTCGCGCGTTACTTTAGTACCTGAAAAAAGACAAGAGCTTACAACAGAAGGTGGTTTAAATTTAGATAATGAAAAACTACAAGAAACTATTAGTGCTTTAAAGCAAGAGCAAATCGAAGTTTCTTTATTTATTGATCCAAATTTAGAAGATATTAATAAATCATCTTCTTTAAATGCTGATTTTATAGAGCTTCATACAGGCTTGTATGCTAATATTTACAATGCATTATATACTAATATCAATCAAACTTCCTATGCATTGCCTGAATTAATTTTAAGCAAAAATGAACTCAAAAATCTTTTAGAAAATGAACTCCAAAGATTAAGACAAAGTGCAAGTTTGGCTAAGAGTTTAAATTTAAGAGTGGCAGCTGGACATGGACTTAATTATAAAAATGTAAAAAATATTGTAGATATTTTAGAAATAGAAGAGTTAAATATAGGCCAAAGTATAGTAGCAAGATCGGTTTTTATAGGCTTAGAAAAAGCTATATTGCAAATGAAAGCTTTGATTAAAAGATGAAAAAAATTGCCATTAGCATAGGGGATTTAAATGGCATAGGTATGCAAATTTTATTAGCTTGTCATGATGAGCTAGTAAAAATTTGCGAGCCTTATTATTTTGTGCATTATGAATTATTTCAAAAAGCAAATAAACTTTTGAAAATAAATCCTAAATCTAAAATCAATTTAGTTGAAATTTCTAATGCTTCAAAACCACATTTTGTCTTTAAAGAAGAAAAAGAAAATTTTTTAATTTATGAGTTTTCATATCAAGCTAGTAAAATTATTGATTTTGATTTTGAGTTAAACCCTGCGAATTTAGACGCTAAAAGTGGGGTTTATTCTTTTTTAAGTTTTGAAGGAGCTAGTTATTGCACGCATTTGTTTTTAGATGCTTTGGTAACTTTACCGATTAATAAAAAGACTTGGCAAATGGGGGGAGTGAGTTATAAAGGTCATACTGAGGCATTAAGAGATTTTTTCAAACAAGATGCTATTATGATGTTAGGGTGTGATGAGCTTTTTGTGGCTTTATATACTGAGCATATGGCTTTAAGAGATGTTTATAAAGAAATTAAGGCTTTCAAACTCGCGCAATTTTTAATTAATTTTTATCAATGCACTTTATTTGAGAAAATTGGAGTTTTAAGTTTTAACCCTCATGCAAGTGATAATGGTGTAATAGGTGGAGAAGAAGAGCAGGAAATAAAAAAAGCTATAAGAATGGCAAATGTATTTTTAAAAGATTACGCGTTGAATTTACAAAATTTAGAAAATGAAGATTTTTTAAGTCAAAAAGAAAAAGAACTTTCTTATAAGGAAAATATTTATTTAAGTGAGCCTTTAGTGGCTGATAGTGCTTTTACTCCTTTTGCGTTAAGTAAATGCAAGTATTTAGTGAGTATGTATCATGATGTAGGCTTAGCGCCTTTAAAGGCTTTGTATTTTGAAAAAAGTATTAATGTAAGTTTAAATTTACCTATAATTCGCACTAGTGTTGATCATGGTACAGCTTATGATAAGGCTTATAAAAATGAAAAAATTAATTTACAAAGTTATATGCAAGCAGTGAAATCTGCTTTGCAATTTTTAAAGATCAAAGAAAAAACTAAGTAAAAGTTACTAAAATTAATTCATTAAAATTAATTCTTAAGGAGAATGCTTGAGTAAAGATAATGCTATTGCATTTTTTATTTTTATTGTGAGTGTTTTATGCTTTTTTGTTTGGGGATATAATTATATTCCTAATAATTCCATGATATTATTTATCCTTGCTAGTATATTTGGTATTTTCATGGCCTTTAACGTTGGTGGTAATGATGTAGCAAATTCATTTGGTACTAGCGTAGGCGCTAAAACAGTTACTATAAAACAAGCTTTGATTATTGCAGCGGTGTTTGAATTAAGCGGGGCTGTGTTTGCAGGTGGGGAAGTAACAAATACTATAAGAAGTGGTATAGTAGTTTTACCTGATGGGATTAATCCTATGGTATTTGTATGCGTAATGCTCTCAGCTTTATTAAGTTCAGGAATTTGGCTTTTTGTAGCGACTAAAAAAGGACTTCCAGTTTCTACCACTCATAGTATTATAGGAGGTATTGTAGGTTCAAGTATTGCTATGGGCTTTGTATTTTTTGATCAAGCTCAAGCATTATCTATGGTAAATTGGAATGGTATTTATAAAATAGCTATGAGTTGGGTTATTTCGCCTTTGCTTGGTGGGCTTGTGGCGTATTTAATTTATGCTTATATTTATAAAAAAATCCTAAAGCCATCAGAAGAAATAACTCTTGTGGTAAAAGAAATCAAAAAAGAAAAAAAGGCTTTTAAAGAAGAATATTTTAAAAATTTAAAAAACAAAAGCCAAGAAGAGCAAATCAAAGAACTTAGTGCTATTGTTTTAGATGATGATGAAAAAAGAAGTGAATATAAGTTAAAAATCAAAGAATTAAAAGAAAAAGAAAAAAACATAGATGTTTTCTCAAGAATGAAATTTCATGTTCCTTTAATAGCAGGTGTAGGTGCATTGACTATTGCTTCTATGTTTTTATTTAAGGGTTTAAATAATGTTTCTACTTTAGATGTAATGCAAAATTTATGGATAGTTTCGATTATTTCTATTTTTGCTTATATTGTTACTTTAGCAGTCGTGAGGTTGATGAAAAAAACTCAGGTTAATAAGACCATAGAAAAGATTTTTTCATGGTTTCAAATTTTTACTGCTTCAAGTTTTGCTTTTTCACATGGAGCTAATGATATAGCTAATGCTCTTGGACCATTTGCTGCTATTTTAGATGTACTTAAAAATAACACCATTAATCCTAGCTCACCAGTACCTTTTGCTGTAATGCTTATGTTTGGTATAGCTTTGGTTATTGGACTTTGGTTTTTGGGTAAAGAAGTTATTCAAACTGTGGGTTCAAAACTTGCTGAAATTAAACCAACAACAGGCTTTAGTGCTGAACTTGGCGCAAGTATTGTTATACTTTTAGCTACCCAACTTGGAATTCCAGTTAGCTCAACCCATATTTTAATCGGTGCTATTTTAGGTATAGGGGTATTTAATAAAGATGCTAAATGGGCTATGATGAAACCTATTGGTTTAGCATGGGTGATTACCTTACCAGTTGCTGGAATTCTTTCAAGTATTATTTTTATTATCTTTGTAAATACAATCTTATGAGTTTAAACTCATAAGATGTTTTTTAGCTTCATCTAAATTAGAACTATTGATAAAATAATCAATTTTTGAAGGTTTTTTATATACTTTATCATAATATTCAAAAAGCATTTTTACACAAAGTTCTAAATTGTTTTCTTCATAATTTTGACAAAGTCTTAATTTAAAATCCTTGCTAATATAAGGTGATATTTTTTCAACACATTGATAAAATACTTTTTTATCCATTGGAGTGTAGTTTTTTAAAACTCTTTGAACACGTAAATTCGTGTCACACTCACACCAAATTTTCTTAGCTTTTTGCATGCTATTGTATAAATTTAGTGGGATAGTTAAATTTCCAATTTGTCTGCTTTCAGCTTCTATAAAACAAGTTTTATAAGTATAATCTTTTAAAAAATAAAACAATCCATCTTCAAAGGCTTTTTGGCTTGGTTGTTCTCCATAAATTTTACCAAAACTAGATCCTTGGTGGTTGGCTAGTTTTTCTAAATTTAAAGCATTATCTAAAGTTTGGATTAAATCACTTTTACCACTTGCTGTATTACCACAAAGGCATAAAAACTCAATATTTAAATCTTTTCTAAAAAACTCACTCACATAACTTCTATAGGCTTTGTATCCACCTTCTAATCTTACAACCCTATAACCAAGTTCAGCTAAAATTAAAGCAATAGCTTTTGATCTTTTACCACCCCTTGCACAATAAATTCCCACCAAAGAGCCTATTTTATAATTTTGATAAATTTTATTAATATGCTCACTCATATTTTTGCAAATATAACTTACACCTTTTGCTTTAGCTAAGCCTTTATTTTTCTTATAAAGTGTGCCTATTTCTTCAAATTCATTATCATTGAGCGCATAGTAATTTTGCGCAGATTTTATATGAGCAAGTTTGTATTCTTTGGGGCTTCTTGCATCAATTAAAAGATCAAAATTAAATTTTAAAAAATTTTCAAAATCAACTTCTTTATACATAGTCTTTAAAAGCTTTACATAAGGTGGTATAAACTTTTTCCAAATCGCTCCCGCAAACTCTAGTTTGTCCTATGGTGGTGATAAAATTTGTATCGCCTTGCCATCTTGGGATTAAATGATAATGACAATGTGGTGCTATGCCAGCTCCTGCTGCACTGCCTAAATTCATACCTATATTAACACCCTTAGCGTGAAAGTTTTCTTTTAAAATTTTAACTCCAATACGCACAAAATGGCTAATTTCTAGCCATGTATCATTACTTAAATCTTCTATATTTTCTAAATGCTCATAAGGGATAATCATAAAATGACCCGGACTATAAGGGTACTTATTCATAATGCCAAAACATTCTTTAGCTCTAAAAATCACCCTAAGTTTTTCATCTTCATTAAGCTCATACTTGCAATGACAAAAAGGGCAAAAATTTTTATCTTTATTGTTAAAATAAACATCCCTCCAAGGTGCGTATAAATACTCCATCAACTCTCCTTTATGCAAGCATGTAGATTTTTAATATTTTTACTTATAAGAGCTTTATTTTTTGGTATTAAAGGTAATAGCTTTTCATCTTCTAGTAAAAAAATTCTAGCTCCTGCTAAAATAGCATTATTAAGGTCACTTTTGCTTTCAAGGTAAAAAATGGCTTCTAAGCCAAGATGTATTGCAAAATTATAAAGTTTTTTTAGTTGCATGGTTTTTAGCATTTTAGGAAATACAATAAATGCATCAGCCCCATATACTAAGCTTTCTAAAATTTGATATTCATCAAAAATAAAATCAAATTGCACAATAGGTTTTTCATGATAGCGTCTAAAAAGACTTAAATTTTGTATGTCTTGATTAAGCAAAGGGCTTGTTGGTAAGATGATGGCATCAAAATTTTTATGATTAAAATTTAAATCTTTAGAATATAAAAAATGTGAAAGTTTTCCTTCAAGTAAAAGTGTATAAATATCTTTAGGATAAAAGGCATTAGAAGCTAGACTTCTACCTAACATATCATAAGGAAAAATTTCTTTTTTGCTTTCAAGATTTTTTTGTGTTTTTGAAAAATGATTTTTTAAATCTATTGTTTTAAACATTTTTCGATAGCCTTTAAATGCTCTTTGCTTTCATCTGAGCTTGAAAATTCTTTATCATGCAGTGTTTTTTGCAAAATTTCATAAGCCTTTTTGCAATTTTTAAGTTTATAATACCCCCAAGCTAAAGAGTCTAGATAGTAAAGATTTTGTGGTTCTTGTTCAAGTGCCCAGCCTACTAGCTCTATACCTTTGGCTATATCAATATCATATTCAATTAAAGCATAGCCATAGTAGTTTTGATATAAAGCATCACTGCGCACATCTACGCTTTGTTCAAATTTTTTCATGATAGAGGCTAGAATTTTTGGATCCGTGACTTTTTTACTTCTAGGATCCATATGAATTTCAAATTCTAAAACACCTGCCATAGAAAGATATTTTTTATCTTTGCTAAGTTCATAATGTTTTAAAGCTATTTCATAGGCCTTTTTATAATCTTTTGTTTGTGTGTATAAGAAAATTTTGGTATCAGGATCTATGTTATATTTTTGGGTTAAATTTAGAGCCTGAGTATAATTTTTTTCTTGTACTAGTAATTCTATCATAGCGTAGATGTATTTAATGTCATTGTTGAGTTTATATAGCTTTTCAAGGGTTTGAATACTTGCTTTATGATCTTTTTGCTCTTGATAAATTTTTAAAAGTAGGGTGCATGTTTTAAGAGTGCATTGTGATTTTTTTACAAATTCTTCTAAAGCTTTTTTAGCTTGATCAATATTTTTATTTTTGATATTAATTTCAACTATTTTAAGTAATAAATTTTCATGCTCAAAAAGCTTATAAGCAAGATTGTATTGTTCTAAAGCTTTAGTATATAAAGCTTTTTTGGCAAAAATATCGCCTAATATTTCATAATTTCTGTAATCTTGTTCTTCTTTAATGAGTTTATAAAGTATAGCTTCAGCTTGTTTATAATCTCCTATTTCAAAAAAATATAAAGCATTTAATCTTGCAATAGCTGTGTGTTCTAAAAAGTCTTTAGAAGCTTTTAAAAGCTCATCTTTTTGTTTTAAATTAGCACTTAAAGCTAAAAGTAAAGCCTTTTGCAAATAAATACTTTCATTATTTTCATGAAATAAATTTGTATAAATATCACATGCTTTTTGAAATTGCCCATGCTCTTCATAAATAAGTGCTTGTAGGATTTTATCTTCACCTTTGGCTAAAGCAAGGCTTGTTAGGATAAAAACTATAATTAGTGAAAGCAAACCCCTATACATTCTTTTTTTAACTCCTCTTTGTGTGTTTTAAAATACTCCCAAAATGGAAAAGTTCTGCATTGTTTTGGTCTATGCTTGTAAATTAAACATTTTTTATACATTGTATCAAAAAAAATACAACGATAGCCATTTTCATACTTTGCTTCTTTAAGGCTATATTTAAACCCAACTTTGATGAGGTATTGCTCTTTAAAGGTTTCAAAGCTTAAATTTAAAAAACTAGCAATAGCTTCTAATTCTTCTTTGCTAGCATAGATATACCCACTTTCTCCAGTGCAACACTTCCCGCCGCATTTTTCACAAGCACTTTCATCAAAAGAATAATCAAAACCTTTTTCACACATCATAGTTTATAGTTCCTGTATTTTTATAAATTTCACTAATTTTTGGATTTAAAACATCATTTTCATACATAAAAAGTGTAGGCATTATAGCGCATGGACTTTTGCTATTTTTTTTAATATGCATTAAAACAAGTCTTGCGTTAGTTTGTGCATTAGTATGAACACATTGAAGTGAAACTAGTTTTAATTTAAAATGTTTTAAATAAGCACAAATTTCATCTAAAAAACTTGCCTCATAACACATAAAAAAACTACCATTTGGTTTGATTAAAGTATTTATTTTAGCAAACATTTTCTCAAGTGGCATAAAATCTTGATATCTTGATATACATAAATGTAAATCTTGGCTTTTTTGTGTATTTTTTTTATAAAATGGAGGATTAGAGATTAAAAAATCAAATTTTATATCACTTTTATAGTTTAAAAAATCTTCACAAATGCCTTGAATTTCAAGTTTATTTTCTTTGGCATTTTTATAACTTAGTTTGATATTTTGCTCTTGGATATCTAGTAGATAAACTTTTGAATTTGGAAATCTTTGCTTTATTAAAAGTCCTAAAATTCCACAACCGCATCCTATATCAAGGATATTTCCTTTTAAATTATTTTTAGATAAAAAGTCAAAAAGCAAAAGGCTATCGTTATTATAGCGATAGCCTTTTGAATATTGAAAGAGTTTTAGCATTTATAAAGATGATCGCAGATTTTAAATGAATCATTTAAACCCACTACAATAGAAGCTCCGTTTTTACTCGCTATATCACCTGCTACGAATAATCCTTTTATATTGCTTTCTTTATTTTCATCAAAGCTTGGCACACCTTTTTCATCAACTTCTATAGAGCATTTTTGTAAGAAATCAAGTGGAGTTGAACCACCAATAGCATAAATGATACGATCATAAATTTCATTTGTGTCATTAGTAAAATTTACTTTAGCTTTACCGCTTTCATCTTCAATGCTAGTTATATCTATGCCAAGTTTTGCTTTTACACTACCTTGTTCAAAAGCTTTTTGAATATCTTCTAGATTAATATCGTTTAATCTTGAGAAAGTTTCTCTTCTATAGCAAAGTGTAACATCATTATTTTTAGCTAAATCTATAGCGTATTCTGCTGCTGAATTTCCACCACCTACAACTAAGATTTTTTCACCTTGGCTTGCTGAATTTGCATTAAAATTGATGATTTTTGTTAAAGTTATAGGTAAAGTATAGCTTGGTTTATTCGGTTTACCCATTCTACCTATGGCAATAACTGCATTTTTACAAATATAATTTTCATTTGCAGTGCTAACGATGAAATTTTCTCCATCTTTTTTAACACTTTCAACTTCACTAGAAAGCTTTACTTCAAGATTATGCTCTTTGATAGCATTTTGGAAAATTTCTATCGTACTTTCTCTAGTTCCATCTTCAAAATTTATATGCCCGTGATTTGTGCTATCACAACCTTTATAAGCTTTATCTACTCTTTTGCCTTCTTTGTAAAATTTTACTAATGTTTGACAAATCGCATCAGCTTTTTCTAAAACAATAACTTCTTTATTTTTTATTTTAGCTTCTACTCCCGCTGCAATACCTGCAGGGCCAGCACCAATAACTACCATATCAAAAATTTTCATTATTTCCCTTTTTTCAGTATTTTAATGTGTAAATGTATCAAAAAAATGATAATGAAATATAAAAATTTATAGATAATTTTAATTTTTTGTAGAGTTTTTGTTTTTATTGCAACTCATTTAATTAAAAAAAATTTTTAAAAATTATCTTAAGTGTGTAAAAAAATATATCAATTTAAAATTTTTATGCAAAATTATCTATATTTAGATTAAAAAATAAAAAAATCATATATAGTATAAAAAAGGAGGTTTTTAATGTATGAAAATAAAGAGCAAAGTTTAAAAAATAATTTTTTTACATTATTGTTATTATCTTTTTGTGGATCTATTATTTATGGTTTGCCTTATTTTAGAAAATATTATTATGATGATTATATGAGTCTTTATCATTTAAATAATTTTGAAATGGGGCTTTTGGGTAGTGCTTATGGATTGCTTGGTTTGTTTTCTTATGCCTTAGGAGGGTATTTAGCAGATCGTTTTGCGCCAAAAAAATTATTGATTTTTTCTTTAATTGCTACAGGGCTTGGTGGTTTGTTGCATTTATATTTTACTTCTTTAAATGCACTTTTGATTATTTATGGAATTTGGGGGATTACTTCATTATTAACTTTTTGGCCTTCTTTGATGAAAATAGTAAGAAGCTTGGCAAATTCTAAAGAACAAGCAAAAGCTTATGGAATTTTTGAAGGTGGTAGAGGTGTTGTTGGTGCTGCGCATTTGGCTATAGCTACAAGTATTTTTGGATATTTTCAAACAAAAGCTTTAGCCGCGCAAGGTATAGAAATGGTTATTATTTTTTATTCTATAGCTCCTATTGCAAGTGCTGTTTTATTATTTTTTCTCTTAAAAGATGAGGTTAATGAACAAAGTGAGAAGATTAAAATCAAAGATTTAGTTTTTCTTTTGAAAAATTCTGCTCTTTGGCTTGTGGTTGCTATTACTTTTTGTACCTATTTTTTTAATATGAGCTTTTATTATTTTACTCCTTATGCAAGTAATGTGATAGGAGCTTCTGCTGTTTTTGCAGCTATTTTAACAGTATTAGCTCAATACATTCGTCCTGTTTCTTCTGTGGTAGGTGGGTTTATAGCAGATGGATATGGAAAGGCTAAAATAATGATGATAGGCTTTATTTTAATGGGAATTGGTGTTATTTTTTTAATGCTTAGTTCAAAATTAAATGGATTTTTGCAAATGAGCGTTTTAACTTCTGCTTGTGTGGTAATTTATGTAGCTATGTATTCTAATTTTGGAATTTATTATTCTTTACTTAGTGAGGGAAAAATTCCTATTCATTTAGCAGGTATGGCCATAGGTATTGTATCTACTTTTGGATATTTACCTGAGGTTTTTGCACCTTTGCTTGCTGGAGATTTATTAGATAGATATCCAGGTGTAAAAGGTTTTCATATATATTTTACTATTATGATAGCTATGGCTATTTTGGGTGTAATGTTTTGTTTGATTTGGATTAAAAAATACAATAAAAAGGAGATGAAATGAAAGAAATTATTCTTGATTTTAAAAACAAGGTTAAAGTGATAGAAAATGAATGGATAGTTTTAAAAGATGGCACCAAGCTTTCATCACGAATTTGGCTTCCTCAGGTTAAAGAAAAAGTTCCTGCTATATTAGAATACATTCCTTATAGAAAAAATGATGGAACAAGAGGTAGAGATGAGCCTATGCATGGATATTTTAGTGGTAATGGTTATGCGGTTGTTAGAGTTGATATTAGAGGAAGTGGGGAATCTGATGGTTTATTAGAAGATGAATATTTAAAGCAAGAACAAGATGATGCCTTAGAAGTCATTGAATGGATAGCAAAGCAAGAATGGTGTGATGGAAATATTGGTATGATGGGTAAATCTTGGGGTGGATTTAATTCTTTACAAGTTGCAGCAAGAAGACCCAAAAATTTAAAAGCTATTATAGTGGTAGGTTTTACTGATGATAGGTTTAATGAAGATATTCATTATAAAGGTGGATGTTTACTTAATGATAATTTTTGGTGGGGTAATATTATGCTTGCATATCAATCGCGCTTTGTTGATCCAAAAATTGATTCAAATGGTAGAAATAAATGGCTCAATAGGCTTGAGAATATGCCTTTATGGCCCGCATTGTGGCTTGAGCATACTTTAAAAGATGATTATTGGAAGCATGGATCTGTTGGAGAAAATTATGATGATATACAAGTTCCTGTTTTTGCATTAGATGGGTGGGCTGATTCTTATACTAATCCTGTTTTTACTCTAATGAATGCTTTGAAAGTTCCAAAAAAAGCTATCGTTGGTCCTTGGGCTCATGTTTATCCTCATGATGGATCTCCTTTGCCTGCAATGGGTTTTTTACAAGAAGCACTTAAATGGTGGGATAAATGGCTTAAAAATGAAGAAAACGATGTGCTTGAAGCTCCTATGATACAAGCATATATTGAAAATAGTTCTAAGCCAAATTCAAAAACAGAGAAAGTAGAAGGTCGTTTTGTTGCTTTAAATGATTTTAAAAATAATATTAGCTATAAAAAATACTATTTAAATCCGTATAAACTAACATGCAAAAAATCAAGTGAATTTATCAAAATTAACACCCCATTAAATCATGGGCTTTTATCCGGAGAGTGGATGGGGGCTGGTGTTTTAGGAGAAAGTCCTAGTGATCAAAGGTTGGATGATGGGATGGCAGTTGTTTTTGAAAGTGATTTTTTAGAACAAGATTTAGATATTTTGGGTTTTCCGGTTTTAAATGTAAAAATTGCAAGTGATCAAGGAAAAGCTATGCTCTTTGCTCAGCTTAGTGAAGTTAGAGCTGATGGTTTTGTAAAAAGAGTAAGTTATGGAGTGATCAATCTTGCATTAAGTGATGATAAAGAGCAATTTATACCTTTAAAAAAAGATGAATTTATCCAAAAGCAAATCAAACTTGATGCTTGTGGATATAGATTTGGCAAGGGTTCTAAGATAAGATTATCATTAGCAAATTCTTTTTGGCCTATGTTTTGGCCTATGCCAAAAATTTCAACCTTGACTTTGGATTTAAATGAGTGTGAATTTAATTTGCCATGTTTTAATGGACAAAATAGTAATAAAATCAATATGCAAGCACAAAGTGCTCCTTTAACTCCAATAACACTTTTAGAAGAAGGTAGGGTAGATAGAAGCATTTCTTATGATATTTTAAATGATACTTGGACTTGTATTACAGATGGTGTTGGCGGAGTTTTTGGAGAAGGTGTTTATAGATTTGATGAGGTTGATGTTTTAGTAAAGCATAATTTAAAAAGAGAATTAAAACTTCAAAATGAAAACCCATTAAGCGCGCAATATACCATTACTCAAACAATGCAAATAGGACGTGAGGGTTGTATGATGGAGACTGATATAATCTTAACACAAACTAGTGATTTGGAGTATTTTTATATTAAGGGAAAAATAGCAGTCAAAGAAAACGATAAACTTGTTTTTGATAAAAAATATGATTATAAAACTAAAAGAAATAGTTTGTAAAATTTCCCAAAGTAAAATTACTTTGGGAATTAATTTTCTTGCAAGATTTTAGCTAAATCTTTAGCGCCTTTTAAATCCACTTTGCCAGAACCTAAAAGTGGAATTTGTTCTACTTTAAAATATTTACTTGGTTTAAAAATAGCAGGCATAGTAGAGTTTTTAATCGCTTCGCAAATTCCATCAAAATCTTGCTCTTGGCATTCTACTAATAAGCATACCATTTCACCTTTTTTATCATCATCTAGTGCAACTGCGCAAAATTTTACTATATCTGTATTGATAAATTTAGCAATTTCCTCTTCTAAAGCCCCTAAAGATATCATCTCGCCACCAATTTTTGCAAAACGAGAATAACGATCTACTATATATAAAAAGCCATCCTCATCTACATGACCTTTATCGCCGGTATTATACCAGCGTATGCCATCGATTTCTTTGATAACTTCACCGGTTTTTTCTTTATTGTTTAAATAACCTACCATAACCTGATGGCCACCAATGAGTATTAATCCATCTTCTCCATGATTTAAACTTTCATAAGTAGATGGATCTACTATGCGTATAGCGCTTCCTGGTAAAGGCATACCTACACTACCTTCTTTATTTGCACGGTGTAAAATCCAATAGTCAGGATCAAATTTATTTGGTAAATTTACACTTGCAACCGGAGTGGTTTCAGTAGCTCCATAACCTTCAAAAATAGGTTTTTTAAATTTCATTTCAAAGGCAGTTCTTACTTCGCTTTTGAGTTTTTCAGCACCTGAGACGATAATCCTTAAGCTTTCAAACATAATCGCATCAAGTTTTTTATTTCTTGCATAAATACCTAGAAAAGTTGAAGTAGCACACATAATACTAACATTATTTTTTACTATAGTTTTTGCTACACCTAGCGCATCTGTTGGATCAGCATGTGTTATGCTTTTAATCCCTTCTAATAAAGGCATAAAAGTAGTTACAGTTAATCCAAAAGCATGAAAAGGTGGTAAAGAAGATAAGACAATATCTTCATTTTTTGCACATAATACATCTGAAATTTGAGCTATATTGCTTAAAATATTACGATTATTTAGCATTACTCCTTTAGGCGCTCCCTCGCTACCACTACTAAATAATATAGCAGCTATGGCAAGATTTTGTTTATTAGGTGCAAATAATGCTTTTATTAAACAAGTAGGTAAGATACTTACTAAAGCAAGCATAGAAAAGATTTTGAGTTTTTGTCTTTTAAAGCTTGCGATAACATCTTCCATAAAAATAATTCTAACATGCTCTTTAAATTCTAGTTTTATACCTTTATTTTCTAATTTTTCCATAAATTTTCTAGAAGTATAAATTTGTTGAATTTGAGAACTTTGAATGGCTTGATTAATCGCTTTTACACCTGCTGTGAAGTTTAAATTTACTACGATTTTATTTGCAAGCAATACAGCTAGATTGCAAAGAGAACTAGCCATAGAAGCAGGGAGTAAAATTCCCACACATTCTTCTTTTGGAGCATAGCTTCCTTGGGTAGGTTGTATATTTAGCTCATGCGATCTATCTTTTATGAAAGAGCTAAAAACCAAACTTAAAGCAAGCATTTTTCTATAGGTAATACCACCTATTAAAGGATCAACAATAGCTATTTGACTTAAATTTCTTTTAGCGCTATCTATCCAAGCTCTAGCTATAGTATGCATACTTTCACATTGAGATTTCCAAGCAATAAATGAAAGTTCAAAAACCTTTGCTTTAACCACTTCTTTTTTAGTGTGTATTGGCAAGCTTTTTCCAAAAGCAATAGCGATTTTTCTTTTGCTTATTTTGCGGTTTCTTGCTGAAAATTCTTCATCACTTCTTGAAAAAGCACTTCCCCAAAGTCCTCTAATATAAAAAGGTAAAATCACTCCATCTTGCTCTTCTAATTTTGAGCAAACTAACTCAAATCCACCTTTAAATTCATTAAGCTGTCCATGGCGTGAAAGCACTCCTTCTGGGAAAAGGCAAACTAAATTTCCATTTTTAATATGCATAGCAATAAGCTCTAAGCTTGATTTGCTAGAAGCGCTTGAAACAGGAATAACTCCAAATTTATCAAGAAAAATTCTAATATACCACTTAGAATAAATGCTTTTTTCCATAACAAAATAAATTTTTCTTGGTATAGCCATTTGCACAATAGCCCAATCTATAAAAGATATATGATTACCAAGTAATAATCCTCCACTTTTTTCAGGAATATTCTCAAAACCTTCTACTAATAAACGATAGCGTTGAAAAAACGCTATACTCATTAATAAACGCACTAAAGAAAAAGGTAATTTACTTAGCACATAAATGCTTCCAAAAAATGCCACAGCGATGATAAAATAAAACAAATTTATCACTTCAATTTTAGCATAAGCAGCAAAAGTAGCTAGTGCTAAAAAGCCTAACATAAAAATATTTTGTATGAAATTATTTCCTGCTAAGACTTTTCCTAATTCATTTTCTTTTGCATGAAATTGTATTAGAGAGTTTAAAGGTATGATAAAAAATGCTCCGCTTAAACCAAAAATAAAAAACACTACACTATAACTTAGTAAGTTTTCTAAAAATGGCATTAAAATGCTCATTAGAAAAATCCCTAAGGCACCTAGTGGTATAAGACCTAATTCGATGTAATTTTTAGAAAACTTACCACTAATAAGCGATCCTATAATCACTCCTATACCAGAAAAAGCTAAAGAGCATTGTACATAAAAGGTATTTTCCATGAAAAGATCATTTTTTGCATATACAGGAAAACTCACTAAATAAAGTTGTGATATGGCCCAAAAAAGTGAAATTCCTATAATGCAAAGCCAAATAATTTTATGAGAAAATATTGTTTTTAAATTAGAGGCTAAAAGCTTTCCTTGTAAATATTGTTTTTTATCAAAACTTAAATTTTTATCTTCTTCTTTTAAGCTAGGAAGTTTATAAGCTAAAAAAAGTTCTAATAAAGCAAAAGCTATTAATACAAAACCCAAAGGTGCAATTTGTGTTAAAATATCCGAAGGAGTGTTAAAATTTGACTCAAAAAGCATTTCAAAGCTTAGAGAAAATACTGCCATACTGGCTAAAATAGCCACAATACTTACTGCATTGACAGCTCCATTTCCCATAGCTAAAAGCTCTTTTCCTACTAATTCTTTTATAAAGCCATATTTTGCAGGAGAGTATAAGGCAGATTGCACTCCCATGATAAAAGTCATTGTAAATGCAAGCCAAAATGCTCCAAGATAATAACACAAACAAATAATACAAGTTAATATTACTGAAAATAATGCAGATATTTTCATGATTTTATTTTTAGGAAATTTATCCGCTAAAAATCCAGATGGTGAAAGCATAAGGATAAAAGGTAAAAGCATTAAAGCATTAACAATAGCAGTTAGAAAAAGTTGGGTGTTATCTTCATAAAATTTATAAATGGTATTTTGTATGATGATTTTGTGTCCTAAATCCACAAAAGCATTAATAAAAGCTACTGCTAAAAATGGCAATACGCCAAAAATCTTTAAAAAATTTCCTTGCATTTAAAACTCCATTTTATTTTAAAAATATTATTTTATTATATAAAATTTAAATGGAGTTTTGATATTTGATTAATCTTTAAATTCTACCACTTCATTAAATGCAAAACGAGCTTTTTCTACGCTAGTATTTTCTTGGGTATGTCCTAGAGTAATGAGCATAGATACTCTCTGTTTAGTGGTGTCTAAATTTAAATATTGATTGATTTTATCTTTATCAAAGCCACCGATGATACATGAGCCCAAATTTAAACTATAAGCAGCATTGATAATATTTGCAATAGCAAGATAACTTTGTTCTTTAGCATAAATAAAGCTTTGTTCTAAATCCATTGCATCTAGAAATGGCTTATAAGTTTGCAAGCGTTTGTTTAATTCTTCTTGGCTTAAACCTCTCTTTTTTAGTTTTTCTTCAAAATAATCTTTAAAATCAGCCCTTGAAATTACAACTATAATAGCAGCGCAATTTGCTACATGGCTTTGATTATTAGCTATTTTAGCAATTTCTTTTTTATGTTCATCTTTTTGAAAAACTAAGAATTTCCAAGGTTCAAGTCCTAAGGAGCTAGGAGATAATCTAGCGCATTCTAAGATATATTCTAAATTCTCTTTAGAAATTTTTTCTTGGGTGTAAGCTCTAATAGAAGAGCGATTTTGCATTAAAATTAAATAATCTTGCATTATTTTTCCTTTTTTTGATTTATCTTATATCTTATAAGCTTTAAAATTGTTAAAATTATATTTTATTGTTACAATTTTATTTTTACTTCATACAAATGTTTTATTATATGGTTTTAAAGGATTAAGATGAAAAAAATAATTTATTTAAGTATATTTTTGATTATACTCATTATAGGGGTATATTTTTTCTTTTTTGCAAATAAGGAAGAATATAATTATCTAACCTATGAAGTTAAAAAACAAGACATCACTCAAAGTATAGAAGCAATAGGCGAAGTTTATGCAAAAACCCAAGTTGATGTTGGTGCACAAGTTAGTGGGCAAATTACTAAACTTTATGTAAAATTAGGTGATCATGTTAATGAGGGTGATTTAATCGCACAAATTGATAAAGATAAGCAACAAAATGATTTAGATATTACCAAAGCTCAGCTTGAAAGCGCAAAGGCAAATTTAGAAAGTAAAAAAATCGCTCTTAATATAGCTACTAAACAATACCAAAGAGAACAAAAGCTTTATACTAAAAAGGCTACTTCCTTAGAAAATCTTGAAAATCTTAAAAATACTTTTTATGCTCTAAGGGCAAATGTGGCTGATTTAAAAGCTCAAACTACTCAACTTGAAATTTCTTTAAAAAATGCTCAAAAAGATTTAGCTTATACTACTATAACTGCACCTAGCAAGGGTGAGATTATTAATGTAGCAGTTGAAGAAGGACAAACTGTAAATGCAAACCAAAATACACCAAGTATAGTGCGTTTGGCTGATTTAAGTGAAATGGAAATTCGTATGCAAATAGCTGAAGCTGATATTAATAAAATTAGTGTAGGAAAAAAGGTTAAATTTAGCATTTTAAATGAACCTGATAAAAAATATGAAGCAATTATTTCAAGTATAGATCCAGCAAATACTACTATAAGTGATGCAACAAGTAATACAAATTTAAACTCAAACTCAAGTACTAGCACTAGTGCTGTGTATTATTATGCAAGGGTTTTTGTAAAAAACGATAATAATTTTTTACGCATAGGTATGAGCACAGAAAATGAAATTGCCATTAAAACAGAAAATAATACTTTGGTTATACCAACTTTGGCTATAAAAAGCGATACAAGTGGTTATTATGTAGAAATTTTAAAAGCCAATAATATAAGTGTAAGAACACCTGTTAAATTAGGTATCAAAGATAGTTTAAATACTCAAATTTTAGATGGTATTAATGAAGGTGATTTAGTTATCATAGGTAAAAATAAAAAATGATACGCTTAGAAAATATACAAAAAAAGATTAATAATACAACTATTTTAGAAAATATTAATCTTTATATTCAAAAAGGGGAATTTGTAGCCATTATAGGACAATCAGGTAGTGGAAAAACCTCTCTTTTAAATATTATAGGAACACTTGATGAACCAAGTAGTGGAAAATATTTTTTAGATGCATATGAAGTTACAAATTTAAGCAAGGATGAAAAAGCAAGGATTAGACGTGAAAAAATAGGTTTTATTTTCCAAAGATATAATTTGCTTAGTCTTTTAAATGCTAAAGATAATGTAGCCTTACCTGCTGTTTATGCAGGAAAAAACAAACAAGAAAGATCGCAAAAGGCTAAAGAATTACTTTCTTTTTTAGAGCTTGATCATAAAGAATTATCAAAGCCAAATGAACTAAGTGGTGGGCAACAGCAAAGAGTTTCCATAGCAAGAGCTTTGATGAATGGTGGTGAGCTTATTTTAGCAGATGAGCCAACAGGTGCGCTTGATTCTAAAAGTGGTAAGATAGTTTTAGAAATTTTAAATAAACTAAATGAGCAAGGACACACTGTAGTTTTAGTCACTCATGATAAAGAAATAGCTGCTAGAGCAAAAAGAGTTATAGAAATTAAAGATGGTAAGATTATAAGTGATAATGGTGCAAAAAAAGCAGACGAAATAAAAGCTAAGTTAATGCCAAAAGAGAAAAAAAGCTTTAATTTGCTTAAAAATCAGCTTTTTGAAAGTTTAAAAATGTCCATAACTTCCATTGTAGCACACAAGCTACGCTCTTTGCTTACTATGCTTGGTATTATCATAGGCATAGCTTCAGTAGTTTGCGTGGTTGCTTTAGGACTTGGAGCCCAACAAAATATACTTGCTTCTATTAGCTCTATTGGGACTAATACTATAGAAGTTGTTTCAGGGCGTGGTTTGGGAGATATTCGATCAGGTAAAACAAGGCTAAATTTAAGTGATTTAAAAACCTTAAGTTCTTTGCCTTATTTAGAAGCAGTAGAAGCAGATGTGGGCAAAATAGGGGTAGTAACTTATAAGAATAATTCTTTGCAAGCTAGAATTTATGGAGTAGGGCCAAATCATCTAAGGCTTAGAGGTTTTGTGATGGTAGATGGTAGATTTATTAATAATGAGGATATAAAAGATAATACTAATATTTGCATTATAGATGAAAATGCTTTGAGAATTTTATTTGATAATATCAGTGCTAAAGATGTTTTAGGTAAAAGCGTGATTTTTAACAAACAGCCTTTAACTATAGTTGGTGTTTTAAAAAAAGAAAGAGACAATAAAGGCTTTAGAGCTGATGAAAATACCATTAAAATTTATACTCCTTATTCTACTTTGATGAATAAAATCACAGGGGATAAACAAATAAGAGCTATAGTAACTAAGGTAAAAGATGAGGTAAATCCTGCTTTAGCTGAAGAGACTATGGTAAAAATTTTAGAGATTAAACGCGGAAAAAAAGATTTTTTCACTATAAATTCTGACGCGATTAAAAATGCTATTGAAGAAAATACTGCTACTTTGACTTTACTTATTTCTTCTATTGCGGTAGTATCTTTAATAGTAGGTGGTATTGGTGTGATGAATATCATGCTTGTTTCAGTAAGTGAGCGTACAAGGGAAATTGGAGTTAGAATGGCTATTGGAGCTAGAAAAGAAGATATTTTAATGCAGTTTTTAATCGAGGCTGTGTTGATTTGTTCCTTAGGGGCCATTTTTGGAGTAATGCTTTCTTTTATTATCATTGAAGTATTTAATTCTTTAAATTTTGGTTTTACGATGATACTTTCATTAAATTCAGTATTTTTAGGGCTTTTAAGTTCGGTTTTAATCGGAGTGGTTTTTGGATTTTTTCCGGCAAAAAATGCAGCAAATTTAAATCCTATTAGTGCTTTATCAAAGGAATGAGATGAGAATATTTTTATTATTTTTTATAGCCTTTTTTTTAAATGCTTGCGTAGGAGTAAAATTAGAGCAAGTATCTCAAGAGCAAATAAAAAAAGAATATTTTGAAGATTTTAATGCAAGCAAGGCTTGGTGGAAAAAATATAATAATCAAGATTTAAATAATATCTTAAAAGCTATTATTGATAATAACAAAGATTTAAATGTGGCAAGAGTTAATTTTTTAAGCACTTTAGCTAGATATAAGCTTTTAAATTTAGATCTTTATCCTACTTTGAGTGGAAATTTAGGTGCAAATATAAGAAAAAATTTAAACAATGGCACAGAAATGCATAGCTTTTCAAATGGTATTATGTTAAATTATGAGCTTGATATATATGGAAAAATTTCAGATCAAGTTGCTAGTTCTGAATTTTTAGCAAAAGCAAGCGAATATGAGTTACGCTCTTTAGAGCTTGATACTATTAATTTAGCAATTAATAGTATTTTTGAATTGATTTATTTTAACGATGTAGATCGCTTGCTAAACAATCATTTAAAAAATCTTGAGCAAATGCTAGAAATTTATACTACTAAATTTGATTATGGTAAGGTTGAGTATATTGATCTTTTAAATATCAAAAAGTCTTTATTAAATACTAAACAAAATATCATCACAAATTTGCAAAATAAAGACTTAACACTTAAAAATATAAAAGATTTACTAGGTAAAGATGATGAGCGTTTGATTAATAAAATGTTAAATTATACACTTGAAGATTTTTCATTGCAAAAAATTAATTTTGATATAGAGTTAAAAATGCTTGCTTATAGACCACAAGTTCAAGCAAAACTAAATCAACTTATGGCTTCTTATAAAGATTATACAAGTGTGCAAAAAAGCATTTTACCTAGTATAAAAATATTAGGAAATTTAGATGGGAGTGATAAAAATTTTGATGAAAGTTTTAAATTTTTAATCTTAGGTGGAAATGTTGTTATTGACTTACCATTTTTGGACTTTTATAGAGTAAGACAAAATGTAAAAATTTCTGAATTTGCATACCAAGCACGCTTATATGAGTATAAAGATGTATTACAAAGAGCTATTCATGAGTTTAAACTTTGTTATGAAAACGATAAATACTACAATGATTTGTTAAATTTAGTAAAAGATATCAATGCCAATCAAGCAAAAATTACACAATTATATTTTGAAAAATATGAATTAGGGCGTAATGAGCTAAAAGATTATCTTGATGCAGATGCTTTGCTTATTAATTCACTTCAAGAGCTTAGTAGAGCGAAACTGTCTTTGCTTAAAAATATTAATTTGTATCATAATATAGTATTGATTTCAGAGTAAAATAGACTTAAAAATGTTTCATTTTGTAATATCTTAGTAAAGAGTAGTGTTTATTTGCGTTGTTTTTAAAGTCATTTAGATTACAATTGATAAGTAAATCAAACAAAGGAGAGGTATGAAATTTGATTTTTATGCAACGCTAGTTACTATGGTTATAGTATTGCTTTTGGGCGTTTTTGTCATTAAAAGGGTAAAATTTCTTCGTGATTATAATATCCCTGAGCCAGTTGTTGGTGGTGGAATAGCTGCGATTATTCTTTTAATCTTACATAGTTCTTTTTCACTAGACATTAAATTTGATGAATCTATGAAAGATCCGTTAATGCTTGCATTCTTTTCAAGTATTGGTTTGTTAGCTGATTTTGCTTCATTAAAAAAAGGTGGTAGAAAATTAGCAGTTTTTTTAGTTGTAGTTGTAGCTTTACTATTTGCGCAAAATATAGTTGGTATAGGTGTAGCAACTGCCATGGGACAAAATCCACTTATGGGGCTTATAGCAGGTTCTGTTACAATGAGTGGTGGTCATGGTACAGGTGCAGCTTGGGCGGCTGAATTTATTAAAGAACCTTATTTGTATTCTAGTGCAACTACTGTTGCTATTGCTTGTGCGACTTTTGGACTTATTTCAGGTGGTATCATAGGTGGGCCTGTTGCGAGATATTTGGTTAATAAACACAAATTAGTAGTTCCAAAACAAAATGATGATAAAGATGCGATTTTAAATTTCCAATCTCCAGAAAAAGAAAGATTGATCACTCCATCTTCTTTTATAGAGTCTTTAGCATTGATTGCTTTATGTTTATTAATAGGTAATGCTTTATCTACTTATATCAAAGCAAATACAGGTTTTACTTTACCAACTTTTGTGTATTGTCTTTTTGTGGGTGTTGTTTTAAGAAATGTTTTATCAGCTACAAAAATTCACCATGTATTTGATAGAGAGGTATCAGTTTTAGGTAATGTAAGCTTGTCATTATTCTTAGCTTTAGCGTTAATGACTATTAATCTTTGGGATCTAGTAACCCTTGCACTACCGATGCTAGTAATTTTAGTAGTACAAGTTGCTATGATGGCTGCTTTTGCTATATTTGTAACCTTTAGAATATGTGGAAAAGACTATGATGCAGCAGTTTTAGCAGCAGGACATTGTGGTTTTGGTTTAGGTGCTACTCCAACAGCTATGGTAAATATGCAAACTGTAACAAATCACTATGGTATGAGCCATATGGCATTTATTATTGTGCCTTTAGTAGGTGCATTTTTCATAGATATAGTAAATGCTTTAGTGATTAATGCTTTCTTATATCTACCATTCTTTCATTAAAATCATCTAGCACTAATTTAGTGCTAGATTAACTTTTTATCTTTGCTCTTACATAAATGATTTAAAAAACACTCTTTACATAAGGGATTTTTGGCTTTACATGTATAACGTCCAAAAAGCACCATAGCTTGATGAAGATAGTTTAGATTATCTTTAAAAATTTTAGTTAAATCTTTTTCAGTTTCTTCAGGGGTTTTGGCTTTGCTAAGATTAAGTCTGTGTGAAACTCTAAATACATGAGTATCTACAGCCATGCAATTAGCCCCGCACCATTCTATCATTACTACATGTGCAGTTTTTTGTCCTACTCCTGCTAGAGTTTTTAAATCTTGCTCATTCATAGGAATTTCACCATTAAATTGCTCGCAAACTGCTTGAGCCATTTTGATTAAATTTTGTGCTTTATTATTATAAAATGAGCAAGAATTAATCAAAAGCTTCAAAGATGATAAGTTTGCCTTAGCTAAATCTTGTACGCTAGGATAAGCTTCAAATAAAGCCGGTGTGATGAGATTAACCCTTTTATCAGTACATTGAGCTGAAAGCATAACACAAACTATAAGTTCATAAGCATTACTAAAAACTAATTCTGTTTTTGCTTGGTCAAAATGCTCTAAAAATAATTTTTTAATTTCTAAATTTCTTTTCATAAACTTATTGTATGTTAATCGGCTTTAAATAAAGTTTAGATATAATAAAATCAACAAAACTATTTCAAAAGGAAAAACAATGAAAAAAATTTCTTTAGTTGCTGCGGCTTTGTTAACAGGCTTAAGTTTAAATGCTGCGGTGGTTGCAACCCTTGATGGAAACAATATCAGCGATACAGAAGTGAATGAATTTTTTGCTCCTATGCTAAGAGGTGCTAAAATCACTGATTTGCCAGCTGAACAAAAAAAAGCAATTATTGATCAATATATCGTTCAACAACTTGTATTAAAAGACGCTAAAGCTCAAAAAATAGAAAATGATCCTTCATATAAAGAAGAATTAGAGCGTGCTAAAGAAGCTATTTTAGTAAATATCTACCAAAAGAAAATTTTTGATTCAATTAAAAATAATGATGTTAAAGCTAAAAAATTCTATGAAGCAAATAAAGATAAATTCACTAAACCAGCTCAAGTGAAAGCTAAGCATATTTTGGTAACTAGTGAAAAAGAAGCTAAAGATATTATTGCCGAGCTTAGTAAGCTAAGTGGAAAAGCTTTAAATGATAAATTTGCTCAACTTGCAAAAGAAAAATCAATCGACAAAGGTTCTTCAGCTCAAGGTGGTGATCTTGGTTGGTTTGCTGAATCAACTATGGTAAAACCATTTGCTGATGCAGCTTTTTCTATGAAAAAAGGTACTATTTCTAAAACACCTGTAAAGAGTGATTTTGGATATCATGTTATCTTAAAAGAAGATGCTAGAGCAAAAAGTACTATGAGCTATAATGAAGTAAAAGCAGGTATTGAAAGCAATATCAAAATGGAAGAATTTAAAGAACTTATGAATAAAAAAGCTCAAGAACTTCTTCAAAAAGCAAAAGTGGAATACAAATAATGGGCGTATTAGATCTTGTTAAACCAGGTGTTTTAAGTGGTGATGATCTAAATATCGTATATAATCATGCAAAAAAAGAAGGATTTGCTATCCCTGCGGTAAATGTTGTGGGGACAAATTCTATCAATGCGGTTTTAGAAAGTGCTAAAAAAGTTAATTCGCCTGTGATTATTCAGTTTTCAAATGGAGGAGCTAAATTTGTAGCAGGGAAAGCTTGCCCAAAAGCTGATGTACTTGGTGCTATAAGTGGTGCCAGACATGTACATTTAATGGCAAAAGCTTATGGAGTTCCGGTGATTTTACACACAGATCATGCTGCTAGAAAATTACTTCCTTGGATCGATGCTTTGATTGAAGCAAATATTGAGTTTAAAAAAGAAACAGGCAAGCCTTTGTTTAGTTCCCATATGATTGATTTAAGTGAAGAGGATTTAGAAAGCAATCTAAACACTTGTGAAAATTATTTAAAACAAATGTCTGAACTTGGAATTTCTTTAGAGCTTGAGCTAGGATGTACGGGTGGTGAAGAAGATGGAGTGGATAATACTAATATCGATAATGCAAAATTATACACCCAGCCTGAAGATGTAGCACTAGCTTATGAGAGACTTTCTAAAATTAGTGATAGATTTTCAATTGCAGCTAGCTTTGGTAATGTACATGGAGTATATAAACCAGGAAATGTGATTTTAAGACCTGAAATTCTTAAAAATTCTCAAAATTATGTAAAAGAAAAATTCAATCTTGGTGAAGAAAAACCAATCAATTTTGTTTTCCATGGTGGCAGTGGTAGTGATATAGAAGATATCAAAGCTGCACTTAGCTATGGTGTGATTAAGATGAATATTGATACAGATACTCAATGGGCTTTTTGGGATGGTGTTAGAGAGTATGAACTTAAAAATAAAGCTTATTTGCAAGGACAAATTGGCAATCCAGATGGAGATGATAAGCCAAATAAAAAATACTATGATCCAAGAGTATGGCTTAGAGCGGGCGAAGAGAGCATGATCAAACGCTTAGAGTGTGCTTTTAGTGATTTAAATTGTATCGATAGAAACTAAGAGTTTTATAACTCTTAGTTGATTTTCCTGTGAAGATTTCAAATTTTTAGAGCAAAATTAACAAAGGTTTATAAAATGGAAGTTAAAACAACTGACGATTTTTCTGATCTTGTATTGCCTGAGGGAAAAGGCAGTACTGGAATTGTTGCTTATTTAAAGATTATATTTATCCCTGCTATATTGTATATTTTAGTACTTTTAGGATATTTTGGAAAGATTGATTTTAAAGTAGAATTACATAGTGTTGTAATGATAGGGATTATCTTTTTGGTAGCTTTGATCTTTGCTAGACATAGTGCTGATTATGCTTCAAGTATTTTTGAGCAACAAAAAGATGAATTTAAGCTTATATTAAAACGCTATATTATGAAGCATTTTTTAGTTATAGGTAAAGAAACAAAGTCAAACGCTAGTTTTGATGATTTTGCTTATGCTTATGTGAAAGATTTGAGAAATGAAAATTTTGCTTCTGTAGGTGCAGCTATTTTTCCTATGCTCGGTATTTTGGGGACTTTTATAAGTATAGCAATGTCTATGCCAAATTTTAATTCAAGTGACACAGCAGGTTTAGAACAAGAAATTTCAGTTTTATTAAATGGAGTAGGAACAGCCTTTTATGTATCAATTTATGGAATTTTCTTAGCACTTTGGTGGATATTTTTTGAAAAATACGGCAGCAGTAAATTTCAAAAACTTCTTAATCGTCAAAAAAATGCAACAAGCGATTTTTTCTGGTCTAAAGAAGAAATTGATAGAAAATATCTTCAAGAAAGTTTGCAACATTTTGAAAAAATAGGCACGATTTTTGAGCATGTGAGCAATGAGGAATTTTTTAAAGAATTAGATAATACAATAGATAGAAAATTTAAAGTTTTTCAAGAGCTTGTAAATGCTGAGGAAAAAGCTGTAAGATTAAGCAGTGAGCATGTAAAACAAACTATGAGTGATTTGTCTAAAACCCAAAGAGAACAAAAAGATATAGTTAAAACTTACAGCGAGATTGCAAATGCGGTAAATATGCTAAATTCAAACATAAAAGATTTAACTTTAAGAATTTCAGAGCAATACAACAGACTTTTGGATGTGAGTTCTGATAAGATTGTACATTTGGATAAAAGCGTGAGTGCTTTAGATGAAAAGGTGAATAATTTTTCAAATAATATTGAAAAATATCAAAATCTTATGCTTGATAATCAAACTAAACTTTTCGAGGGCTTTAGGGCAAGTATTATAGAAGGTATGCACACTTTTAAAGAAGCTTATGAAGATGAAAAAAATATTGATGAAAAAATTTCACTAATGCAAGAATTTAAAGAAGAAAGCAAAGAATTAGATGAGCAAACCACACAAGTTATTGCAAAGCTTGAAAATCAAAAAGAAGATGAAAAAATAGATGATAAAAAATAATTCTAACAATGAAGAAAATAATTTTTGGATAGCTTATGCAGATTTAATGGCGGGCTTGCTTTTTATATTTATTTTGCTTATTGGAGCTATAGTTGTTAAGTATGTTTTAACTCAAAGTGATTTGCAAATCATAAAAGAAAATCTGCAAAAACAAGAAGAGCGCTTAAGAGAGAACAAAGAAGAATTAAACCAAAAAGAAGATATTTTAAAAAATCTTAGCCAAAAATTAAATAATACTTCAAGCACGCTTGATAATATCAACAAACAAAAACAGGCTTTAGAGGCTAATATTACTAAACTTAATCAAGATTTAAATTCGAGTTTAGATGAAAAAGATCAGCAAATTTTTGCTTTGCTTGAGAGATTAAACAAAAAAGATGAAGAAATCAAAGAATTAGAGCGTAATTTTGATGAGGCAAAAAGTAAAATCAAAGAACTAGGTTTAATCAAAGAAAATACCATTAAAAATCTTCAAGCAAAATTTGATACTAATATTACTTTAGATTCTAATACAGGGGCGATAGTTTTACCTTCTGAAGTGCTTTTTGATACAAATTCTTTTACGCTAAAAGCACATGCAAAAGAAAATTTGAAAGCGATTTTAACGCAGTATTTTGACAATATTTTAAAAGATGAAAATATCTTAAATAGCATAGAAAATATAGTCATAGAAGGTCATACAGACAGCGCAGGTTCTTATATATATAATCTTGATTTATCGCAAAAAAGAGCTTATGCTGTGATGAGTTTTATACACTCATTTTACAAAGATCCAAGATTGCAAAAACTTTTAATGGCAAGTGGTAGGTCTTATTCTGATGTAATTATGAAAGATGGTAAAGAAGATAAAGAAGCAAGCCGTAGAATAGAGATTAAGTTTAATATCAATACAAATAATGCTTTAGAAAAGGTTGAAAAATACCTTGAAAGCAAGTAGAATTGATGTTTTAAAATACAAAGATTTTGAATTTTTACTCAAAAGAGATGATTTATTAGGTTATATCAATGGAAATAAGGCTAGAAAACTAGCCTTTTTTGAAAAAAACAAACATTTATTTAAAAAAGGACAAAGATTTATTTCTTTTGGCTCCTCTCAAAGTAATGCTTTGGTTGCTTTAGCTAAGTTTTGTTACGAAAATGATTTTTTGCTCATTTTTGTTTGTGAAAAAATAAGTTCTTTTTTAAAAGAAAGTCCCCATGGAAATTTAGAATTTGCATTAAAACACAATGTGGAGTTGATAGAAAATACAAACTATCCTACAAGAAGATTACAAGCTTTAGCCTTAAAAAAAGATGATGATGTTTTTATAGAAGAGGGTGTGGCTATAAAAGAAGCTGAATTTGGATACCAACAACTGGCTTTAGAGCTTAGTGAACAGTTGAATGAAAATGTAAGTATTTTTCTACCTTCAGGTACAGGAACTTCTGCGGCTTTTTTGGCTAAGCATAGCAAATTTAAAGTTTTTACATGTGCTTGTGTAGGTGATAGTGCGTATTTAAAAGAGCAAATTTTAAGCTTAGAGCTAAATTATGATTTTAATAATTTAACCATACTAAATCCACCTAAAAAATATCATTTTGCTAAGCCTTATTTGGAATTTTATGATCTTTATCAAGATTTAAAAAAAGAATGTGGAGTGGAGTTTGATTTGCTTTATGATATGGTGGGTTTTAAAACTTTATTAACTCATAAAGAGCAATTTGGTGGAAAAATCTTATATATCCATCAAGGAGGCCTTGAAGGAAATATAAGCATGTTAAAGCGTTATGAGTATAAATTAAAAAATTCCAAAATAAAAAATCACTAAGATAATCAAAGGTATGATAAACTTAACATAGTAATACCATAGTTTAAAAATACTTCCTTTTAGGGTATTTTGATTAGAAAGTTCATAAATTGCATCTTTTTTAAGTACCCAACCTACATAAATACAACAAAAAAATGCAGTTAAAACAAAGAATATATTTCCACTAATAAAATCAAAGCTATCAAAAATATTTTTTCCTTTGATGATGGTAATATCTCTTAAAGGACCATAAGTAAGTATGCATGGTAAATTTCCCAAGACAAAAATGCTTCCAAGTGTTAGATTGATAGCAGTATTTTTAGCTAGTTTAAATTTTTCTTCCAAAACACTGATGATTACTTGATAAATTGGCAAGCTTGTAGTAAGTGCAGCGATGATTAAAAGTAAAAAGAAAAACACGCAAATTATACTTCCAAAAGGTATATGTGAAAACGCAACAGGTAAGGTTTTAAAAACTAAAGATGGCCCACTATCAGGGGTTAAACCTACACTAAATAAAGCAGGGAAAATCATAAAACCAGCAAGCACTGCTATGAGGGTATTTAAAATTCCTGTATAAACAGAAGTTTTGATTAAATTCTCATTTTTCTTAAGGTGAGATGATAAGGTTATCATTACGCCAAAACCCAAAGATAGGGCAAAAAATACTTGCCCTAAAACATCTATAAACAATTTAGGAGTGATTTTGGAAAGATCAGGAGTAAGGTAAAATTTCACGCCCTCACTTGCTCCTTCAAGTGTTAAATTACGTGCAACAACAACCAAAAGGCAGATAAATAAAAATGGCATAAGGTATTTTACTGACTTTTCTATGCCATCAATCACACCTTTTTTTAAGATAATCCAGTTAATTATCACAAATATAGTAGTAAAAATTCCTATTAATAAAGGATTATTTTCTATGGTTGAGTTATAAAATTCGCTTGTATATTGAGCATTAATGGGACTTGAAAGATTAAAATCGCCTATGATGATTTTAAAAATATAAGCCAAAACCCATCCGCCTATTACCATATAATAAGCCATGATTCCAAAACTACCTAAAAGCCCCATGTAGCCAACACCTTGCCAAGAATTAGATATTTTAACTCCATCGCTTGTTTTTCCGCCAAAAGCATCGACTGAATTTAGCATTCTGCGTCTTCCTATAACATTTTCAACCAAAATCACAGGAATTCCTATAAAAATCATAGCTATACAAAAGGCTAAAACATAAGCACCGCCTCCATTTTCACCTACTAAGTATGGAAAACGCCAAGTGGCTCCAAAACCAATAGTCGCTCCTGCTACTGTAAGGATATAAGTTAGCGTATTGCTCCAAGTTTGTCTTTGCATACTTTTTCCTTGCTAAATTTAAATAAAAAATATTTTAAGATAAAAAATAATACCATTATGCCAAATTTTTATTTATTTTTTTATCAAATTAAAGGAAAATCCATGCAAAAAAAGAAAATTTTGTTTTTAGGTGCAGGATATGCTACTTTATCGGCTATAAAAGCCTTACCTGATGAGTTTTTTGAAAAAACACAAGTGAGTTTGATTAATAACAATTCTTATCATTATCATACTATTTTACTACACAAAGTAGCTTCCAATGAAGATATTTATAGTTCAAAATATGATCTTTTACCTTTATTAAATCCAAAAATCAACTTTATCCAAGATGAAGTTTTAAAAATTTCTAAAGACAAAGTTTTTACTAAAAATAATGAATTTGACTTTGATATTTTAGTATGTGGGCTTGGTTTTGCTAAAGAAACTTTTGGCATTAAAGGTATGCAAGAATATGCTTTGAGTATAGACAATTATGAAAATGCTTTAAAAATTAATGAAATAATATATGAGAAAATAAAAAATTATAAAACCACCCAAAATGAAGATGATTTAAAAATTACAGTTTGTGGTGGGGGCTTAAGTGGGGTTGAATTTATAGCTTCTTTAGCTAAAGAGCTTAAATTCTTTTGCCAAAAAGAGCAAATTGCTTATGAGAAATTAGAGCTTTCTATTATCGAAGCTATGGATCAAATTTTACCTATGTTTGATAAAAGTTTGGCTTTAAAAGCAAAGCAAAGACTAGAAGCGCTTGGTGTAAAAGTATATGAAAAATCTAAAATCATAGAATGTGAAAAAAATGGTATAAGACTTGATGGGGGAGAATTTGTTAAAGCTAATACTATCATTTGGACTGCAGGGGTTAGGGGTAATAGCGTTATAGAAAATAGCTCTGATTTTCCAAGTGCAAGATCGCGTATAGAAGTAGATGCTTTCATGCATCCTTTAAATGTTGAAAATCCATCAAAATACTTTTTTATAGGTGATAATAGTTTATTTAAAAATCCTAAAACCAACACTCCTTATCCTCCAACAGCCCAGCTTGCATTAAGAGAAGGAGCTTATGTAGCCAAAGCTTTAATGGCTATGATTGGTGAGAAAGAATTTAAGCAAGATTTTTCTTTTATAAGTGGAAATACCGTTTGTTCAATCGGAAATGATTATGCAGTTGGCACAGTTTTGCATAAGCCAATTAGTGGTCTTTTGGCAATAAAACTTAAAATTTTTATAGAAAAACTATGGCAGTATCAGCTTATAGGGATAAAAGGATTTTTTAAATAAACATATAAGAATCATCATAAGTGTGATTTAATCTAGCCTGAATACTCTCTTTCCATCCTTTTGCTAGGGTGGAAATTTTTTCTAATTTTTCTAAAGAATTTGAATTTTTAAAAGGATTAAAAAAATAATTGATTTAACTCCATAATGCTTAAATTAGTTTCATCTTTTTGTAAGATTTTGATTTTGTCATTTTTGTTCATTACACCTTCTTTTAAGACTCTATAATACCATCCAGTTCTTCCACTTTTGAAAATTTCTTGAGTGAAATTTAAGTGATTGTGTATGCTAGAAATTTTAAAACAAGGCTTGCGCGGTTGACTTACTTGCAAAATACAAGTACCTATCTCATGTATATCTCCACAACAAACATTATTTTCATTTAAACCATCAATACTTAAATTCTCTCCCATTTCTCCAAAATTTAAGTATTTGTTTAAATAATTATTCCATAAAGTATAGTTTTGCACACTATTTGCAAAAACAACTTTTTCTAAATTTCCATGATGAATTTTATCAGCTATTTCATTATCAAGAATATAATTTGTACAAATTTGCAAAGAATTTAAATAAATATCCTTGATAAATGCTGAGTGAAATTTATTATAGTTTTTTATTTTGCCAATTTGCAAAGATTTAATAGAACTCATCAAGGAGCTTTACTTAAAAAATCATTTGCATCTACATAACCTATAATGCGTCCTTTTTCCTCGCCTTTGTTAAAAAATATCATCACAGGAGGCCCAAAAACTCCAAATTCTTTCATAAGAGCTAAATCTTCTTGACTATTATGTGTTACATCTGCTTTTAAAAGCGTGTAATTAGCAAGCAAATTTTGTACTTTCGTATCTGTAAAAGTATATTCTTCTAAAAGTTTGCAGTTTTCACACCAAGTAGCTGTAAATTCAAGCATGACTGGTTTGGTAGAATTTTGTAATTCTTGCTTAAGTTCTTTTAAGTTTTTAATGGTTTTAAAACTTAAACTAGAGCTATTTTCTTTTGAAGTAAGGTTAAACTCAAGAGGTTTTAGCAAGCTTTTTGAACCCATTGAGCCGCCTAAAATTAGACTTAAACTATAAGCTAAAATTAAAATCATACTTGCTTTTTTAAATTTATCAAAATTAGTTTTTGCTTCATCAAATAGCCCCATAAAGCTAGCAAAAAATACCCCTATAATCCCATAAAGCATTAAAATGATATTTGCATTAAGTATTCTTTCTAGCATCCAAACTGCCATGATGAGCATGATAAAACCAAAGAAAATCTTTATCTTAAGCATCCAAGCTCCGCTTTTTAAAAAACTTCCTCCAAATCCTATTAAAAGTAAAGGCATGCCCATACCAAAACTCATCACAAATAAAGAAAGTCCTCCTAAAAATACATCACCACTATTAGTAATGTAAAGCAAAGCCCCTGCTAAAGGTGCAGCCACGCAAGGTCCTACAATAAGAGCTGATAAAAAGCCCATGATAGCTATACCAAAAACTCCATTTTTGCCTTCTATTTTTTTATTAATAAAATTTTGAAATTTAAGCGGCAATTGTAATTCATAAAGGCCAAACATAGAAAGTGAGAGCAATACAAAAATACCTGCAAAAGCAATGATAATCCAAGGTTGTTGTAATAAACCTTGTACATTAGCTCCTGCAAGACCTACTAAAGCACCTGCTATAGCATAAGCTAAAGACATAAAAAAGACATAGATAAAAGATAAATAAAAGCTATATTTTTTAGATGGTTTATCTTTGAGCTTCATTGCGATTAATGAAGAAAGAATAGGTATCATTGGTAAAATACAAGGAGTAAGTGCTAATAACAAGCCATAACCAAAAAAAGTTAAAAGCGTGATAAATATATTTTGTGTGCTTAAATCATTAGCAATTTGCTCATCTTCATTTTGCTTTTTAAATTGATCTTTAGTGGATTTTATAGCATAAAATCCATTTTGTTTATTAAGTTCATAATTTACATATACAGGACGATAGCATAAACCTTCTTCTGAGCAACCCTGATAAGCTAGGGAAAGTTTTGCATTGTTATTTTTAATAAAATCATCTAATAATAATTGAGGTATAAAAAGTTCAAGTTGGCTAAAGATTACTTCTTTGTTTTCTCTAGTTTGAGTTTGTGGGAAATTTAATAAAGAAGTAATGTCATTTGAATCTAATTCTATTTTGATTTGATCTTTGTAAAGATAAATTCTATCTGCAAGATTGATTTTTAAAAAAATTCCTTGATTGTTGCTGTGGGTATTGAGTTTAAAAGCTTCATTGAGTGATAATACTCCATTATTAGCAAAAGCTAAATTTAAAAAAATAAAAAATACCGCTAAAAAACGCATTTTTCTCCTTGAAACTAGAAGTTAAATTTGTTTTATTTTACTTATTTGTGGTAAATTTAAGTTAATAATTATCCTAAATTAAGGAGTTTGTTATAAACTAAAATTCCAATTTTTAACAATCTTAATATTTAGTGAAATTTAGTTGCTATTTGCTATATTTGAAATCATAATAAAGGAAATTTTTGAATAGTATTTTTTTAGTGCACAATAAATTTAACGAGTATAAAAAAATTACTTTAAAAGCATATATGGTTAATGCTTTTTTGTTGGTTTTTTTATTGTTTTTATTTTTTTATTTATCTTTTTTAAGCGCTAGTTATAATTTTGATTTTGGGGCAATTTATGAATATAAAGACAAAATGATACTGGGTTTTTTTACGAGTTTTTTTATTAGTGTTTTGTCTTTGATTGTAGGTGTGATTTTTGCTTTGATTTTGTGTTATATGAGTCTTTGTAAAATCGTGCTTTTTAATATGATTGCAAGAGTTTTTATAGAGCTTATTAGAGGCACACCTTTGCTAGTGCAAATTTTATTGATTTATTATATTTTTGCGGATAATTTAGGGCTTGATAATCGTTATGTTTGTGGAGTTTTGATTTTAGCTTTATTTGCTAGTGCTTATATTTGTGAGATATTTAGAGCAGGGATTTTAAGTGTTGATAAAATGCAATATGAAAGTGCCAAAGCTTTGGGTTTGAGTGAGTTTGAAATTTATAAAAGCGTTATTTTTCCCCAAGCTTTAAAAAATATCTTAGCACCACTAAGCGGACAGCTTAGTAATTTAATTAAAGACAGCTCTCTTTTAAGCGTTATAGCTATTTCAGAATTAACTCAAAATGCCCAGGAAATCAATGCTTTTACCTTTTCAACTTTAGAAATTTACATTCCTTTAGCACTGTGTTATTTGGTTTTAACTTTACCTATTTCTATGTTTTCAAGAAAGCTTGAAAAGAGTTTTTCTTAAAAGAAAAACTCAAGCTTTTGTTCTTTGAAAATTTCTTGCATATCTTTGAGGTATTTTTGACTTAGCTTATCAAAAAGACCATTTTTTTTAGATTTTAAAATAAACTCATTGAGTTCTTCTTTTAATTTGGTATTATTTTTATTTAAAGCTATAGCCCATTGCTCAGGTGTTTTTTCAAAAGGGGTAAAAATAGCTTTTGTTTGCTCAGGATGTTTTTTCCATGCTTTATAAATGCTCATTTGATCATAAATAAAAGCATCAGCTTTTGCTTGAATGACTTCTAAAATAGCTGCATTTTCTTTATCAAATACTAGGATTTTTACATTTTTAAGATTTTTTTGAGCATATAAATGCGCACTTGAACCTCTTTTTAAGGCAAGGATTTTTCCTTTTTGATTTAAATCTTCTATGGAATTAATATTTGATTTTTTAGTGCTTAATATCGCTAAATTTGCCTTAGCATAAGGCAAGGTAAAATCTATTACTTTTTTTCTTTGCTCACTTATGCTCATAGAAGACATGATTAGATCTATTTTTTGAGTTCTTAAAGCAGGTATAAGTCCATCCCAAGCTATGTTTTGAATTTTTAAATCATAGTTTTTTTCTTTGGCAAAGGCTTGTAAAAACTCTACACTAATACCACTTGGATTACCTTTGGTATCACTCATTTCAAAAGGAGGGTAGGCTAACTCCATACCTACGATTAATTCTTTTGCATGAAGTGTAAAAAACAAGCTTAGTAAAAAAAGTATTTTTTTCATTTTTTAACTCCAAATTTAGCTAAGGCTCTTTCATAATCTTCTTTTGTATCTATACCTATGCTTTGACTTTGTATTTTTAGCATTTTGATTTTTTTGCCATTTTCTAAGGCTCTTAATTGTTCTAATTTTTCACATTCTTCCAAAGCTGAGTTTTTCAAAGTGCAAAATTCTTGTAAATTTTTAACTCTATATGCATAAATTCCAAGATGGGCTTTAAAATTTTGTTTATAATTTACCCTTTCATAAGGAATTTTAGATCTTGAAAAATACAAAGCATAATCATTACTATCAGTAACTACTTTAACCAAATTAGGATCATCGCAAGCTTTTGCATCTACTTCTTTATAGCAACTACTCATAAAGCAAAGCTCATCTTCAAAAGCTTTTTGACTAAATTCTTTAAAATCTTTAATATTTTGTGTTTCTATAAAAGGCTCATCGGCTTGGACATTGATGATTAGCTCGTTGTTATTTAGTTTTAAAATTTGACAAGCTTCGTTGATCCTATCAGTGCCACTTTCGTGATTTTTACTTGTTAAAACTGCTTTTATATTATGTTTTTGCGCTATTTTTAAAACCTCTTCATCATCAAGTGCCACGCACACTTCATCAACTTCTTGCATTTTTTTAGCTGTATAAATAAACATAGGTAAATTATCAATCTCACATAAAATTTTATTTTCAAAACGACTTGATTTTAATCTTGCTGGTATGATTATCATTGTTTTATCCATTCTATAATAGTTTGTTTTAGATTTTTGAGTTTGCAAACTTGATTTTGCTTTTGTGTGCTTGTAAATAAGCTTGCAATATTTGGATGAATTTCTTGTTTAAATTCTTTTGCAAGTTCTTGCATGCAAGCTTGTTCATCTTGGCATTCTTTATTATAAATTGCTTGATACATACTTGGGGTAAATTTACTCCATTGTGCTGTGGAAGTAATAAGCGTAGTGGTGTTAGAATCAAGCATTTTAAAGCAAGTGCAAGTGTGAGGGTCTAAAAGTCCTAAGTGGCTGTATTGTTTGATATATTGCATGCACTCATTATCATTGCAAAAATCAGCTTCAAAGTCTTCTTGTAAAAGCTCTAGCTCTTTTTGGATAAGCTCATAATATTTTTCATTCTTTAAAGCTTGCATTAACTCTTTGGTGCGTTCATCTTTAAATTTATCAAAAAGCAATCTTTCTATATTTGATGATATGAGTATATCCATAGCAGGAGAAATAGTCTTTTGTAAGCTTTTATTTCTTAAATCATATTTGCCTGTATTAAAAAACTCACTTAAGATATTGTTTGAATTGGAAGCAATTTTAATTTTGCCTATATTTGCCCCCATTTTTTTAGCATAATAAGCTCCCAAGGCATCGCCAAAATTTCCACTTGGAATGATGATATCTATTGTTCTATCGATTTTTAAACTAGCATAGTAATGATAGATGATTTGAAAAAGTATTCTTCCAAAATTAACTGAATTTGCAGCACTTAGACTTAACTTTTCTTCTTTTAAAGTATTTTTAAAATCCTCATCATTTAAAAGCGCTTTTAGAGCATTTTGCGCATCATCAAAATTACCTTCAATGGCTATGGATTTTAAATTGCTTGCATTTGAATGTGTCATTTGTAAAGCTTGAGTTTTACTTGTACCTTCATTTGGGTAAATACAAACTACTTTTATGCCTTTTTTATTTTCAAAGCTTTTTAGCGTAGCAGGCCCTGTATCACCACTTGTAGCGCACATGATTAAAAAATCATCATCTTTTTTTAAGTGTTCTAAAAGCACACCAAAAGGTTGCAAAGCCATATCCTTAAAAGCTCTTGTTGGCCCATGGAATAATTCATTAATATAAAGCTTATCATTAATTTTTCTTAAATGAATAGGGCAGGTTTTATCATCAAAATCCTCATAAGTTTTCAAAGCTTTTTCAAAAACTTCAAGCTCTAAATCAAAATCAAAAGCTGCGATGATTTTTAAGGCTAATTCTTTGTAGTTTAAATTTTTCAAAGCTTCATTGTCAAGCTTTGGTAGATTAAGTGGTGCATATAAAGCATTATTAGGTGCACTAGGGCTAAGTAAGGCTTTTGAAAAGCTTACTTGGTGATTTTTATCTTGGGTTGAGTGTAGTAACATTTTCTTCCTTTTTGTTAAATTTATAAATATAATCTTGCAAAACTTGCTTAAAACTATCTTTTAAAACAATATCAAGATGGATAAGTTCAATTTTAAAGCCAAAATCTTTTACTTTCACATAGTCTTTAAAGGTTAGCATTAAAGTGTCGCAATTGTGTTTTTTTAAAAGTTTTTCTAATTCTTCTTTTTTGAAAGTATAGTGATCAGCAAAAAAATAACAAGCCCTAGCTTTGATAAAATGCTCATATAATCTAAAAGGCTTTGCAATAGAGCTTATTAAAACGGCTTTTTGATTTTCTTTTACATGAGAATAACGCACAAAATCTTCGTTTTCTTTAGCTATAAAATCAGCCCTTTTAGCAAAAGATTTTGGCAAACGATAAGCCCCGCTAGGTAGGGTAAAATCAAAAAATGGCTCATCTTTACTTTGCAATAAAATATTAAGTTTTTTAATATGAAATTTAGAAAAAGCATCATCTAAAAGTATGATTTTTGCTCCAAGCTCGATAGCTTTTTGTATGCCTTTAACCCTATCTTCGCTTACTATCACTCCATTAATGTGCTTTGTAAGTGCATATTCCATAGCTTCATCGCCACTTTCTTTAATATCGCATAAAATTTTATCTTTATGCTTAACGATGATTAAGCCTTTACTTTGTCTTTTATAGCCTCTTAAGATGATAAAACAATTTTCAAACTCAGCTGCTATGGCTTTACAAATGGGAGTTTTTCCATTGCCTCCTAGGGTTAGATTACCTATGCTTATAATGGGTAAATTAAAATCAAGTTCTTTTTTAAATTTAGTATTTAAAATCGCTATGATCATATATAAAAAGCTAAAAGGCAAAAGCAAAAAGGCTAGAGTTTTTTGCAAAAAATTAGGTTTAAAAAAATACCGATCAAGCCAAGTCATATGTATTCTTTAATGTTGTTGGAAGTTTTCTTTTAAAAGCATTATTTTGCACACGCTCTAAGACTAAATTTTTTAAATTCTCATCAAAATTTTCCAAGCTTTGATTATTTTCTAAAGCTTTTAAAACTTCATCTAAAGCTTCATATTTATAGCCAAGATCTTTTTCATCACTTTGATTTGGCCAAAGATCAGCACTAGGGGCTTTTTGTATGAAATTTTCATGCACACCCATAAATTTAGCAAGCTCAAAAACTTCACTTTTATAAAGTGTAGCCAAAGGATTAAAAGCACAAGCTAAATCCCCATAAATAGTCCCATAACCAAGCATAAGTTCGCTTTTATTAGAAGTGCCTATTACCAATGCATTGTGTAAAGCCGAATAATCATAAAGCAAACTCATACGCACTCTTGCAGCTAAATTTCCAAAGCGTAAAGGGTTTAAGTCTTGACAAATTTTTTCATAAGCACAAAGTGCTTCATCAATATAAATAATCTTATGATGAATTTGCAAATGATCACATAGCATTAATGCATCATCTAAATTTTCTTTTTTAGAATGTTTTGTAGGCATTAAAAGCACAAAAAGTTTTTCACCCACTGCTTTTTTACAAAGATGAGCTACTAAAGCTGAATCTATCCCACCACTTAAACCTAAGATGAGATTTTTATCCCCTGCTTGTTCTTTTATAAAATTGATCAATAATTCTTGTAATTTTGTATAATTCATAAAAAATCTTTAAATATTAATTTTTTAAAATTATATTTGATTTAGTTAAAAGGAAGTTTATATGCGTATTTTAAAACAACCATGCGGAATGTATGAAACAAATTGTTATATTATAGATCATAATAACAAGCAAATCATCATCGATCCAGGTGAAAATGCTTATGAGTTTATCAAAGAAAACGCAAGCAAACCTTTAGCTATTTTAAATACTCATGGTCATTATGATCACGTTTATGATAATGCTAAAGTTAAAAAGGTTTATGAAATTCCACTTTTTATCCATAAAGATGATGCTTTTATGCTAAAAGATCCTTTTAATTATGGTTTTGAGCATTCAAATGCTGATGTGTTGATAGAAAATGAAAATGAATTTAGTATAGATGAGTTTAAGTTTAAATTTCATTATTTTCCAGGGCATACTCCAGGGTGTTGCATGATAGAACTTGTGGGTGAAGATGTGCTTTTTAGTGGAGATTTTTTATTTTACCGTAGTATTGGTAGATGGGACTTTCCTTACTCAGATGCAGCCAAGATGAAAGAGAGTTTGCTTAAAGTTTTAGCTTATGAAAAAGATTTTAGATTACTTCCAGGGCATGGAGAAGAAAGCACTTTAAAAGAAGAACAAAAAGCAATTCCTGCTTGGTTAAGGTATTTTCACTAATGGATAAGGTTTTATATTTTTTAAGTTTTTTGCTGATTTTAAGTGCGGTTTTGAGTTTTTTTAAACCTAAAGAAACAAAAAAGAAATTTTTTCACAAATGCCCATGTTTTAGAGCGGTGGAAAATGGTTTAATGAGTAGAATTTGCATTTATGCAGGAAGTTTTGGTTTTATGTATTCTGTGCTTTATATAGGATTTGGAGTGTATGATAAAAAGCTTTTCATGATTTTGCTTTTATCTTTTGCGATATGGTATTTTGCTTGGGTTTTAAAAAAAGAGTAAAAAACTATCATTAAAAATGTTAAAATACTTTTTTAATTATCAAAAAGGGTATCAAAATGAGAAAAAGCATAGCAGAATGGCACAAACAAGAGCTACTTTTACTTTCCTTGCCTCATGAAAATAGCGATTGGAAGCCTTATTTAGAAGAGATTTTACAAAGCTATGAAGAATTTGTTAAAGCTGTGGCAAATTTTCAAAAAGTTTTACTTATAGCGCCAAGTGAAAAAGATTTTCAAAGATTTAAGCATATAAAAAACGTTGATTTTTTTAAGTGTGATACTAATGATACTTGGATTAGAGATTTTGGTGCAATTGATGTGCTTGAAGATGATAAAACTATAGGGCTTGATTTTACTTTTAATGCTTGGGGGGATAAATTTCAAAGCACTTTAGATAATGCGGTAAATTCAAAACTTTTTGCACAAAAATTATCTGGAAAATTAGAAAAAATTGATTTTATTTTAGAAGGTGGGAGTATTGATTTTAATGGGCAAGGAGTAATGCTTACAACGAGTGCTTGTTTGTTAAATGAAAATAGAAATTCCCGTTTAAATAAAGAGCAAATTGAAGCTAAGTTAAAAGAAATTTTTGGCTTAAAACAAATTATATGGTTAAATCATGGTTATATAAAAGGTGATGATACTGATCATCATATAGATACTCTAGCAAGATTTATCAATGAAAAAACCATTGCTTATTGCGTGTGTAAAGATGAAAACGATGAACATTATAAGCCCTTAAAAGCTATGGAGGAAGAACTTAAAAAAACAGGGTTTGATTTATTAGAGCTTCCTTTACCTAAGCCTTTATATTTTGAAGGTAAAAGGCTTGGTGCTACTTATGCAAATTTTGTTTTTGTTAATGGTGGCTTGATAGTGCCAACTTATAATGATGAAAACGATGCTTTGGTATTAGAAAATTTACAAAAAGCATGCAAAGATAGAAAAGTGGTAGGGGTTGATGCAAGAGTGTTTTTAAGACAAAATGGTTCTTTGCATTGTTCTTGTCAAAACCGCTATGAAGGTCAAAGATGAATTTACAAAAAAGCGCAACCATCATCGCAAGTGTATGTGCTATTTTTTTAGCTATTGTTAAATTTATAGTAGGTTTAGCTTCAGGTTCTGTTGCAGTGCTTTCTAGTGCGATTGATTCTTTGCTTGATTGTGTGATTTCGGGTTTAAATTTTTTAGCTTTGAAAAAAAGCTCTCAAGGCTCTAGTAAAGAATATAATTTTGGCCTTAGTAAAATTGAAGCATTAATGGGGCTTTTTGAAGGTCTTGTGATTAGCGGGATTGGGGTTTATATTTTTTATGAGAGTGTTTTGAAAATTCACAATCAAGAAAGTGTAGAAAAACTTGATCTTGGAATTTTTATCATGGCTTTTGCTATGGCTGTAACTTTGTGTTTGGTGGTTTTTTTAAATTATGTTGCTAAAAAAACAAAAAGCTTGATTATAAAAGCTGATAGCTTGCACTATAAAATAGACTTTTTAACTAATGCTCTAACGCTTTTAGCACTTGTGATTATAGCTTTTACAAATTATCATTTTATTGATGGATTATTTGGTATAGCTATAAGTTTATATACGATTTTTTCAGCTTTTAAAATCATCAAAGAAAGTTCTAAAATTTTATTAGATGTGGCAATTGATAAAGAACAAGTTGAAGTGATTAAACAAATTATAAGTGCAAATAAAGAAGTCAAAAGCTTTCATCATTTAAAAACTAGAAAAAGTCCTGATATACTTTATGTTAGTGTGCATTTAGTTTTTGAACCTACAATATCACTTTTAAAAGCTCATAAAATCGGTGATGAGATTGAAGATAGTATAAGGGAGCATTTTAAAGATGATTTTTGGAATATCCATGTACACTTAGACCCTTATGATGATTCAGAAGAAGAAAGGAGTAAAAATGAAATTAGCACTCATACAGCAAGAATTTAAACAAAATAAAGAAAAAACTATAAAAAAAACATGCGAACTTATCAAACAAGCAGCAAAGGAAAAGGCTGAACTTGTATGCTTACAAGAACTTCATCAAACGCAGTATTTTTGTCAAAGTGAAAATACAGACTTTTTTGATTTAGCCAATGACTATGAAGAAGATGTTAAGTTTTGGTCTAATGTAGCTAAAGAAAATAAAGTTGTTTTGGTAACTTCTTTATTTGAAAAAAGAAGCGCAGGGCTTTATCATAATACTAGCGTGGTATTTGAAAAAGATGGTTCCATAGTAGGTAAATACCGCAAAATGCATATTCCTGATGATCCTTGTTTTTATGAAAAATTTTATTTTACTCCAGGTGATTTGGGTTTTGAACCTATACAAACAAGTGTTGGAAAGCTTGGAGTTTTAATATGCTGGGATCAATGGTATCCTGAAGCTGCTAGGTTAATGGCTTTAAAAGGAGCTCAAATTTTGATTTATCCTACTGCTATAGGTTGGTTTGATAAGGATGAAAAAGAAGAAAAACAAAGACAACTTGAAGCTTGGATAGGTGTGCAAAGAGGTCATGCTATAGCTAATGGCTTGCCTGTAGTAGCTATTAATAGAGTGGGTTTTGAAAAAGATGAAAGCGGTGTCGAAGATGGCATAAGATTTTGGGGGAATTCTTTTGTCTTTGGGGCTCAAGGTGAAGAGCTTTTTAGAGCTGATGATAAACAAGAGCTTTGTAAAATCATTGAAATTGATATGCAAAGATGTGAAAATGTGCGTAGATGGTGGCCGTTTTTACGCGATAGACGCATAGAGTATTTTCATGAATTAAATAAAAGATTTATTGACTAAAAGGAGGAAAAATGAAAAAAGTTTTAGTGCCTTTGGCAAAAGGTTTTGAAGAAGCTGAATTTATAGGTATAGCTGATGTTTTAAAAAGAGCAGGGGAGGCTAGTGGGAATTTAGAAGTAATTATTGCTTCGCTTGATGATGAGCTTTTGGTACAAGGTGCTAATGGAATTTGCATAAGGGCTGATGTGAGTTTATCTAGTGTTGATCAAGAAAATTTAGATGCAATTGCTTTAGCAGGTGGATTTGAAGGTATGATGAATTTAAAAAACAATCAAGCTATCATAAAAATCATACAAGATTTACATGCTAAGAAAAAAATCGTAGCAGCTATTTGTGCTTCACCTATGGTGTTAGCTAAAGCAGGGGTGATAAACGGGGAGTTTTCTTGCTATCCTGGTTGTGAAGTAGGTATTGAAGGTGTAAGAGTAAATAAAGCGGTTGTGGTAAATGAAAATGTCATCACAGCAGCTGGGCCTGCTACGGCTATTTTGTTTGGTTTGGAGCTTGCTAAGCATTTATGCTCAGAAGAAATTTATCAAAAACTTTATGAAGGTATGCTTGTTCCTTTAACAAAATAAACCCTCGTTAATGAGGGTTTAGCTTACATTTGTTTCATAAGCTTAGTGATTTCACCCTCATGAGGAAATCTATCTACTTCGCAGTTAAACAAGTCTTTTTTAGAGTAAATGATTTTGCCATCTACTTCTACTATAAAATGACCACCACCTTTTTCTATGGTAGAAATTTGCGCATCTTTGAATTCGTTTTGTATTTCTTCTGCAACCCTTGCAGCTTGTGGTTTGTAATTTCAAAGATTACAATAATAAATTTTTACTTCCATTTTTTACTCCTTTTTTGAAAGTAAGCTATTATACATTTTTTATGCTTGTAAGTTTTAAATTTAAGGTTTTTTTTTATAATAATAAAAAAGTACAAGGGAAAATATGAGCCAATTTACACATTTACATTTGCACACAGAATATTCTTTACTTGATGGAGCAAATAAACTCAAAGAGCTTGCTAAAACGCTAAAAGCTCAAGGTGCAACAAGTGTTGCTATGACTGATCATGGAAATATGTTTGGAGCTATTGATTTTTATAAAACAATGAGAGCTGAGGGAATTAAACCTATCATAGGGCTTGAAGCGTATTTGCATAATCATGATGATTTAAGTGATAAAAGCTCAAGACAACGCTTTCATATTTGTTTGTTTGCTAAAAATGAAATTGGTTATAAAAATTTGATGTATTTAAGCTCACAAAGCTATATACATGGTTTGTATTATTACCCAAGGATTAATAAAAAGCTTTTAGAAGCTCATAGTGAGGGTTTGATTTGCTCTTCGGCGTGTTTGCAAGGTGAGGTTAATTGGCATTTAAATACCAAAAATGAAAGAAATTTAAAATTTGGCGCAAAAGGTTATGAAGGTGCAAAAGAAGCTGCGCTTTGGTATAAAAAGGTTTTTGGAGATGATTTTTATCTTGAGATTATGCGTCATGGTATTGATGATCAAAAATTTATCGATGATTCTATCATCAAACTTGCTAAAGAGCTTGATATAAAAATTATTGCAACTAATGATACGCATTATACTTTTAAAGAAAGAGCAGCTGCGCATGAAGTATTTATGTGTATAGCTATGGGTGTTAAGCTTGATGATCCAGGGCGTTTAAGACATGAAGTGCATGAGTTTTATGTAAAAACACCAGAGCAAATGAGTGAGCTTTTTGCTGATATTCCTGAAGCCATTGAAAACACTCAAGAAATAGCTAATAAATGTAATTTAGAATTAAAACTAGGTGATCCAACACCACCAAATTTTAAATTTACCCGTGAATATGCGAAAAAATATGGCTTAAGTTTAAGTCAAGAAGATCAAGAATTTAGCTTTGATAATGATGATATGGTTTTTGAATATCTTTGCAAAAAGGGTTTAGAAGAAAGACTTCAATTTATCGATGAGAGTAAGCACCAAGAGTATAAAGATAGGCTTGATTTAGAAATTAGTATTATTAAAAATATGAAATTTTCAGGTTATATGCTAATCGTTCATGATTTTATCGCCGCAGCTAAGGAAAAAGATATACCAGTTGGCCCAGGGCGTGGGAGTGCTGCTGGGAGTTTGGTTTCGTATTGTTTGAAAATTACAGATTTAGATCCTATACCTTATAATCTTCTTTTTGAGAGATTTTTAAATCCTGAGCGTGTATCAATGCCCGATATTGACGTGGATTTTTGTCAAGATAGAAGAGGGGAGGTGATTGATTATGTTATTGATAAATACGGAGCTGAAAAGGTTGCACAAGTCATTACCTTTGGTAAGCTTTTAGCAAAGGGAGTAATCCGTGATGTGGCTAGGGTTTGTGATATGAGCATACCTGATGCAGATGCTTTGGCAAAATTAGTTCCTGAAGAGCTAAAAATCACTTTAGAAAAAGCCTATGAGCAAGAACCAAAAATCGCTGAATTTGTAAATTCTCATCCAAAAGGACGTCAAGTTTGGGACTTTGCTAAAGCACTAGAAGGTTTAAATAGAAACGCAGGTATGCATGCAGCCGGAGTTGTGATATCTAATGAAGCTTTGTGGAATAAAGCTCCACTTTTTAGACAAAGCAAAAATGATGAGCGTCATTTGGTAACGCAGTATTCTAAAGAATATCTTGAAGATGTGGATTTAATCAAATTTGACTTTTTGGGTTTAAAAACTCTTACTGTGATTGATAATGCGATTAAGCTAGTTAAAAAGCGTTATGGTAAAGATGTAATTTGGGAAAAGATTGATATGAATGATCCTAAGGTTTATAAAACCATACAAAGTGGTAATACCTTGGGTATTTTTCAAATAGAATCAGGTGGTATGCAAAGTTTGAATGCTAGGTTAAAACCTGAAAGATTTGAGGATTTAATCGCAGTTTTAGCTTTATATAGACCAGGTCCACTTGATAGTGGGATGGTGGATGATTTTATCGATATTAAGCATGGTAGAAAGGCTGCTACTTATGCATTTGAAGATTTAAAACCTATACTTGAAAATACTTATGGGGTTATAGTTTATCAAGAGCAGGTTATGCAAATAGTGCAAAAAATCGGTGGTTTTTCTTTGGGTGGGGCTGATAATGTGCGTCGTGCTATGGGTAAGAAAAAAAGAGAAATTTTGGATAATCTTAAAGCAGAGTATCTAGAAGGAGCTAAAAAACAAGGCTATGATGAGAAAAAGGCTGATGATTTGTTTGAGCTTATTTTGAAATTTGCTGAATATGGTTTTAACAAATCTCACTCAGCTGCTTACGCACTTATAACCTTTCAAACAGCGTATTTAAAGACTTATTATCCAAGTGAGTTTATGGCTGCACTTTTAACAAGTGAAGAAAGCAATGTAGATAAGGTCGCAAAATACATTGAAGAGATGAAAAGAATGAACATCAAACTTTTGCCACCAAGTATTAACAAAGCCCAAAGAGAATTTAGTGCAACTAAGCTTGAAGATGGTTCTGAAGCTATTATTTATGGGCTTGGAGCGATTAAGAGTGTGGGAATTCCTGCGATAGAAAATATCATGGCTATTCGCAAAGAAGAGGGCTTTAGTGATTTTGATGATTTTATAAGCTCTATTGATCCAACTAAGATTAATAAAAAAACCATAGAAAATTTAGCTAAATCAGGTGCTTTTGATGAGTTTGGCTATACTAGAAAATGCTTGGTGGATAATCTTGAGCTTATTTCAGAAACAAGTAGAAAAATCGCTGAAGTTAAAAGAAACTCCACTGCTTCGCTTTTTGGAGAAGAAGAAATAGCCGCAGATATCAAAGTAGGGCTTCATGATAGCAAAGTAGAATTTGAACTAATGGAAAAACTAGGCTATGAAAAAGAAATTTTAGGAATTTATGTATCAGGCCATCCATTAGATAAATTTGCAAATCAAATAGAAGGCATAGAGTATTTTAAAAGTATGGACTTTGAAACACTCAAAGGCGAGGGTGAGCTTTTGGTTGTAGGGAAGATTGAAGATTTTAAATCGATGATGAGTAAAAGCGGTAAAAGGTATGCTAAGGCTGTGGTTTTAGACTTTTATTCTACTTTTGATATGATCATCTTTGAAGCCCAAGTAGAAAAAGTTGAAGCGCTTTTTAAAGAAAATAAAGATGAAGCCTTTGCTTTTTTACTAAGATATAAAAACAACGACAATGACTTAAGCTTTAGTTTAAATGAAATTTACACCTTAGAAGAAGCAAGGGAAAATGAGTTAAAATCTTTTAGTAAGAAAAAAAGCTTTGTAAAAAAAGAAAATAAAGAAGAATTTACCCAAGAGCCTATGAAATTTGAAGAAAATATCATAGAACTTGATATTAACAAGCTTAGTAAAGATATGGTGTATGAAATTTATGATCTAGCTAATACAAGACACAATCCAAAAGATACTAATAACAAAAAGCTTGTGCTAAAAGTGCTTGATATGGGTAGTTGCTTGCTTTATCATACAAATTTTGTTCTCTCGCAAGAAGCTATGGATGTGATAGCTCAAAAATGTAAAGGTTAAATATCAATTTAAGCTATGATTATCATAGCTTAAATTGATAATATATTTGAAATTTTTTCTATTAAATCTTTCTCTCTTTTTTCAAGAGACTTTACATTCCACTCAGCATAATTATATATTATATCTTGAGTTATTATATAGCAAGTTAAAATCTCTTTGTTTATATAAATTTCTTTTTTTAGCAAAATCATAATTTAACGCTTGAACATTTTTTCTCATAGATATTAATGTTAAATTTGCTAAAGAAGTAGAAGTATTTGATTGCATTATAAACCTTTAAACTAAGATATATAATGCAATTATAAACAAAATAACTAGACTTTTATTATCTAGTTATGAAAAATTATTAATATCATCACTATGTGTGTATCTATCATAAGCTAGTCTTGGTAAAAAGACTATGTGTTTTAAATTTAGACTTTGTTTTAAAGTATGGATAATTCTTTCCTTGCTAAGTGTTGGATTTTGGCTAAAAATTTTCTCACACATAAAAGCAACATCATGTTTTCTTATGAAATTACCTCCATCAAGGATTAAATTTAAGTGATTTTTTAGAGGTTTTATAGTGGTTTTTAAATGCGGATAATTTCTAAATAATCAGGATCATAAATATAGCTTGTCACTGTATTTTCATACACTAAAGGCATGAAATCTCTTAACCATATATCATTACTTAGTATTTTTTTAAAAGCGATGTTAAATTTAGTAAAATTTCGCACAAGATTTTGATAAATTCTTTTATGTTTTGATGATAAAAGTGTAGAAATGGCTATCATTCATCGCTCTTTAGCATGCTTAAAACTAATAACTCATCATCATAAATAATGTCATATTGTAAGATATCTCCCCAAAGCTTTAATTTGCCTTGTGAATTTTCATAATGCTTTATAGCAAGTTCTTTGAGCTTTTGCATGATTTGTGTTTTATCAAGATAGAGCATATCATTGCTAATAGGAAATTTAAGCACGCGTAAATGAGATAAAAACATCAAAGCATGCAAAGGCTCGCTTTTGCGTTTAAAATTTGTTTTTATGATGGCTTTTGCTTCTTGTAATTTTGTGTATTTATCTTTTAATAAAATACTTTGTTCTAAAATTGAATTCAAAATTTCTTTATCTAAAATAAAATCAAATTTTTGCATAAATTCTAAAGAGGAATTTACCATATCATAATGTCCTTTTAAAAGCCATTCTTGTATGCTTTCGCATTCTAAAAACAAAGTTTTTGTTTTAGTAAATTTTTCTACATTGTTATAACCAAATTTCTTTGCAAGTAAAGTCTCATCGGTGTGAGTTAGGATGTGTTTCATGGTTTGAAGCATTTTTATCCTTTTTTTGAATGATTTGAAAAATCATAGCTAAAAAAAGCAGACAATGGTAGTCTATATTTTTGTAGTATAATTGTGAAAATTATTTTAAAGGCGTTGTGAATGAAAAATTTTATTGAAGAATTATTAAGGGTTAATGATAAATTTGAAGAAAATACCAAAAAAGGCATGAGTGATATAAATATTTTTGAATCTTTGGGCGTACAAGAAATGGAAATTTATCATTCTAAATTTATAGCTTATTTGATAGATCCACATGATGATCATTATCAAGAGTTTTTTGCAAATGAGTTTTTAAAAAAGCTTGGAAGATACACAAAGGCTAAGAAATTTAAAAATCTTACAGCCCATGATATAGAAAGCGTAGAAACAGAAGCTTGTACAAAAGATAATAGAAGGATTGATATACTCATAAGTTTAAAAGATAAAAGATATATCATCATATAAAATAAACTTTATACAAAAGATCAACCAAATCAACTCAAAGACTACATAAAACACATAAAAGAAAAAGTTAAAAACAATGAAATTGATAAAAAATTTTATAGAAAATGACACGATTGAAAAAGCTTTAAATGTAGCTAAGAAAGTATTAAAATCCTGACAAATAAGCAATCATTTGCTTATTTGATCAAGGTATTCTCCAACTACTTCTTTGACTTTATTTGCTATAAAATCAGGTTCTAAAACCTTTACATAAGGTATGTAATAATACACTAAAGGTAAAATTTCCATTTCATGAGTTATCTCAAGCTCTATTTCTATGGAGCCATCTTTGTCTTTACCGGTGATGATTTGTGAATTTAGAGGCTTTCTTTCAAAGTATTTTCGTATTGGTTCTTCTACTAAAAGCCTTACTGTAAAAGGTTTATCAAGACTAAACCATATAGAATTTACTCTTTGAAGTTTTACTTCTAAACTCTCATCGGTTTGAAAATGCTCTTGGGTTAGGGTGATGTTTTGGATATTTTTTAAATAAAATTTTTTGAAAATATCACGTTTTTTCATATCAAAAGCAAGCAAATACCAAAATCCATTAAAAAAAGCTAGTTTTAAAGGTTTTACTTGGAAAAGTTTATTTTCATATTTAAAGACAATTTGTGTTTTGGTGTTGATGGCTTGTTCAAGAATTTGAAAATTGCTTAAATCTTTTTCTTCCAGCTTTTCTGCATCTAGGCTAGTATGGATGGGGTTAGAGATATTTTGAGAAAGTTTAGAAAGTAGGGGATGAGCCTTAGCATAAAAGCTATTTCCGGCACTTTTTGCCATGGTATCAAGCACTTCAAGGATTATTTTTTCATCATCTTGCTCTTGAATGTCTTTGCTCGTATCGATACGCCATTTTCTTCCATTTTTAATAAGCCCCATAGGCTCAAAAACCCCTTGCATGTCTCTTTTTATGGTTTTAGCGCTTACATTGAGTTCTTGGGCTAGTTCTTTTATAGTTATGCCATTTTCAGACTTTACTAATTTTTCATATAAAACTTCAAGGCGTGTTAGTTTGGAATTTGCAATGTATTTTTTAAGATCTTTCATGATTTTTCTCTAAATTTTTTTAAAAATATTAACAACAATTGCTTTATAAACAAATAAAGTCTAGTTTATAAACGCTACAAAACTTGTAGTTTGGAAATGAAAGTTTATTTAGAAAACAATGTTTGAGAGTAAAAGATGATAAATATATAATTATTAGAATACAG